>NZ_JBEYFS010000270.1:0-14979 GCF_040634475.1 Streptomyces sp. NPDC007095 | reverse complement strand
ACGTCCACCAGCTCTGCCTTCGTCCCCTCCGACACCCCCGCATCCTACGACCCAACAGCCCACGAAAACCGATGAGTTATTGATCGGCAGGCCCCAGGGCCCCGGCGTTCTCGCGAAATGTCCGGTCTGTGTCTCGCTGTCATGCGCGGGGAGCCTGCCGCCGACAGTACCGGGGTGGCGGTTACAGTTCATCCTCTGGCGTGGTACCAGAGCCCTTACCGTCCTTTGCTACGGATTCGTCCCGACGTTGCAACGTGTACCGGGAGAGCCCGAAACGCCACAGGAGGAACAGGCCAATGATGGCCGTGACGATCCCGCCGACGAGCTGGAGGGGAAGACGGACGACAGTGGCTTCAACTACCTTGGGGCGACCACCTTTCTGGGGGATCGCCACCTTGATGTGACAGACACACGCCAGCGGCGGGTCAGTCCACTGCGTTTTCACAGTGCGGGAGGATCCGCGGAGAACGGTGAAATCAGAGAAGGCGATTTTCGTCCCGTCCGCCTCGGCGACGAGGTTGTGACGTGGTCCGTAAAAGTCGTGGTGGACGGTGCCGGTCTCTTTGACGGTCGCGGTGAGACTGATGGGGCCGCCGACAGAGAGTCCGGCCGTCTCCAGATTTGTCGCCTTCACGGCATCGATCGTCGATCCGCGCACCGTAACGAGCAGAGGAACAGCCACGCCCCGGTTGATCAGCATGCGGTTCTGCTCATGGGAAGGAACGAGGGATAGTAGAGCGACGTAGTGCTCCCCAGGTTCCGGGGCAGCAGGCACCGTGAGGTGTACGGTCACCTTCTGAGTTGCACCCGGGTCGAGTTGGAAGTGCTGCGGAGTCATGGCCACCCAGTTTGCAGCCGAGTACGGCGCGGTGGGCGGGTAGGTCAACGATCCGTCGGCGTGCTGTTCCACGGATGTCGCCGACACGTTGACGTCCCCCTTGACCTTTCCGGTATTGGAGACCTTGAAATGCTCCACGGTCGTAACCTGGTCAGGTGACATGACAAGCCGGGTGGGGCTGACCTTGATCGCGAATGCCGGCGCAGCGGGCGAGGGTGGGGATTCAGGCAGCGAGAATGCACTGGAGCGTGACGTGATGATCAATGAGGTGGCGCTCAGCAGGATTCCTGCTGAGCGGAGGAAATGCCTGTTCACGGCCTTCTTCTGGCGCAAGATTCAGTCGGCTACAACGTCGCAGCGATGTAGTTGAGGGTGGTGCGGTAGGTGTCTGGCTGTACGGCCGGGATGTTGATCGAGTAGTCGTTGCTGAGGTTGTCTCCGGCAGGTGCCGACGGCGTGTGCTGGAGGTGAACGGTCACCGGGCTCGTGTCTGAGAGTGGGTACAACAGTGGACCGCTGCCGGTCTCGCGCACATAGAGATTGCCGATGGGAATCGAGTCGGTATTGCCGGCAGAGCCGGTCAACGTGGGTGTGGTCGACTGCACGGTGACTTGGTAGCCAGCGGGGTTGTTGGTGGTCACTGTCATATTGACCGCGCCAGTCGACGACACGGTTGTGCTCGGGTCGCCGGTCAAGGTAAATGATCCTGTCAGGTTTGACAGTGTGATCGCGCCAAGCACCGATACGTTCACGGTGGTCGTATCACTGGACGTGTCCGCATAGGCAGGAGCAGCAGGGCTGAACGTAGAAGCCCCAAGACTGAGGACTGCCAGGAGAGATCTCGTCAGGGGGCTCCGCAGAGATGGGGAGACAAGCTTGCCTGGGCCTTCGTTCACGTTTGTCTCCAAACCTAGATGATCTTGACGTCCAGCTACTGTCTCAAGGTGATCTCATGTTTGTGGTGATGTGACGTGGTCACTGACTGCTGCCATCACCCGTTCAGCTCAGAGACTTCACCGCAATGGATCAGCGCCCAACAAGCCGATATGCCGTTGTGGAACCTGTTCGGCAGGCATGCGAAAGTCCCCGGAGCAATAGTCAAGACCTGTGGATGGGTGAGGTTCCCCCGAGATGCGGGGAATGGTGACTGCAGGTCAGATGGGTCTCATGAGAGGAGCCCAGAGGATGCCTGCCCCGAGAAAGTACCCGCTGGAGTTGCGTGAGCGTCCGGCGATCAGTGCGATACCCGGATTCGGGCGTCTTCAAAGTTGAGCGATGTGGAGGCAGGACTCCGTCAGGCCTGAGTGCCTCCCGACTAAGGCTTGTCCGGCCGATTGTCGCCGTCATACTGCACCTTGACGCGTGAGGTCCCCGCGGGGTGACCATGGCCTATGACTCGCGCTCTCTCGACGCCGCCCGTCATCGCCCCCGGCTTCCTCGCCGCCTCCCCGCAGCCCGTGCTTACGGCTGCCAGAGGACTGTTGTTGCGGCCCTGGAAAGGGACCGACACGCCAGCATTCCTCTCTGCGTACCAGGACGACGAAATTCGGCGCTGGCACACGCGTCGCCCTGCGTCCGAGGTCCAGGTGCGGGAGTCTGACCGGCTCACGCTGTAGTCACTGGAGAGCCGGATGACGGGCACCAGTTCAAACGGCTCCGCATCCGATACGAACGACGCGCCGATCTCCATCAGGGCCTGCTCGAACTGGCCTGCAGCCTCATATGCCTCCGCCGCCTGCGAACCTCATCCTGAAGCGATCAGTTGGCTACGCTGAACCACCCCGGCCGCACCTCGGTCAGAAGCGGTTGCAGGGACCGCACTGCGGACCGCAGGTCCTGATCCGTGACGTCGAGAGGCTTCGGCAGGCTCAGCCCGTAGCAGCGCAGCCGCCAGAGGTCGAAGACTTCGCTCCCGTCGGCTGCGAAGTCCACATCGACCTCAGTGCCGTTGTCGCTGACGAAGCGGCACCCTGCCCCATGAACTGTGTAGGAGTAGGTGCCGATGTGCCCACTCCGGCTGATTTGGCGACGCGAACGGGCCAGGCCGAGGACATCTGCCAGTCGCTCCAGCGAGGGGATCGCCACCTTCATGGCCTCGTCAATCGCGTTCAGAGCGTGGACGTAACCGAGCACGAGGTCTCGCGCAGCCCCAACCCGTTCCATACGGCGTCATCCCCCCTGAGCCCGGGAAGGGATTGTTCCATGGGCCGCCAGCGTCTCCGCAGGACGGCATTCTGAAACGATCAGTGAGTCTGTCCAGGCGGTCGGCCGGACTGGAACTCGCGGACGGCACCCTGGGCTCAGCATGCCGGGCGGGTAGACGAGCTCCGCGGCTACCCTTGCTCGGCACGCCGCTGGTTTTGGGCCGGGCGATCGCGCGGGAGACAGGGGCACGCCCGTGGCAACCAAAGACTTCAGCGTCCGTACCGAACCCCACGTCGCGAACCTCGGCGACCTGGGCAAGTTGGAATTCGTTCCGGAAGTCTTCGGGGACGAGTTCCTCGACGGCTACACCAAGGTCCAGGAGGCACAGGCCGCGCTCGGCGACGAGACCGACCTGACGAAGCTGGAGCCGGGCACACTGCGCGGCGTGTACGGGTCGATGCGGGCGTTCCTGGGGACGCTGATGACGCCCGAGTCGGCTGCGAAGTTCCTTCGCTTCGAAGTCATCAAGGGCGGCAAGGTGGCGGCGCACTTCCGGTCACGGGACGAAGCGGAGAAGCACGCCGGCGAGATGACGGGCGCGGCCCGCGTCGAGGACAAGTCGATGCGACTGCCGGACCGGGTCCTGGTCGAGCTGCTGGAGTGGGTGACGGAGCTGTACGGAGGCGGCAACGACCGCCCTACTACACCGTCCAGCGGATCCTCGCGAGCGTCGCGGAGGGCTGGGACGCCTGGGAAGGCTCCCTCGCGCTCCAAGGTATCGACCCGCACCGCTGGACGCTCCGCACGCTGATCAACGCGGCCGAGCAGTCGATGTACATGAGTGCCGAGGACGACGCCGAGCGGAAGTGCATCGAGGCCCGCCTGTACGCGAAGCCGAAGGCCCTGCGGAGGGCTGGCGGACAGAGTCCGCAACAGCAGCCGCAGCGGGGCGGCCCGACCCTCAGTGGCGCACAGGCCCTCATGGCGCAGATGGCGGCGCAGGACGCCCAGCTCGGCGCGGGGTGAAACGGCTAGTCTGAGATCGCCGCTGGTTTTGGGCCGGGCAACCGCACTCCTTCGTGAGGTTGCCCGGTGGCCGGCGATGACGTGGACTTCGGGTCCGCCCACATCACGATCGACATCAACGACGGCAACGCCGACTCCGAGTCTCGCGCTGCCGGTATCCGCATTCAGCGGGCGTTGCTGCGGGCGACGCGCAACATCGGCGACCAGATGCGCCGGCAGATCCAGCGGGGTCTTGCCGCCGCGGCGGTCACGGTCCGCGTCGAGCCGGACCTGAGCCGGTTCGATGCACAGTTGCTGGCCGGGCTGCGGTCGCTGGACTCCATCGACATCCCGGTCGCGCCCGACGTCACGGGGTTCGTGGAGCGGCTGAGGGTGCTCCTGGCGGACGTTGAGATCCCCATCCGGGTCGTCCCCGACCTGTCGGACTTCGACGCCCGTATCCGCGCGCACAACGCGCCGGACGTACGGGTCAACGCGAACGTCAACGTCGACGCCAACCGGCTGACCCGGGCCCTGTCCGGGGTCGCCGGAATTGCGGGGAGGGTCGGCGGCGCGCTGGGCGGGCTGCTGAAGCTCGGCGCGATCGGTATTGCCGCGACGGGTGCGGCGGCGGGCGTCGCCAAGTTCGCGGCGGCGCTCGCCCCGGCGGCCGGGATCATCGCTGCGGCCCCGGCCGCCATCCTCGGATTCCAGGCAGCGCTCGGCGCGTTGAAGCTGGCGCTGGCGGGGGTCAGTGACGCGTTCCAGGCCGCGCTGACCGGGGACTCCAAGGCGTTCGAGAAGTCCCTGGAGAACCTGTCACCGAAGGCGAAGGCGGCGGCGCGCGAGGTCCGTGCGCTGAAACCGGCGTTCGACTCCTTGCGGAACAGCTGTTCCGTCGCACCAGCCAGTTCCTCGACGACTGGTACGGGGAAGATGGACGCCCCGGGGTCCCGGCGCGCCCGGGGGTGATGGAGCGGGTATCGGGGATGGAGGAACGCCTCGGCCACGTCTGGCACGAGGTGTATCCCAACAACGGCAGCAGCCTTCGAGACGCCGTCGACCAGGCGAACGAGCGCCTGGCCCTGCTCTGTCCCGACGCCGACCCGCGCCTCCAGCAGCCGACTGCCCCGCCGGACGATCAGGCTGACCCCTGACCGGACGCCCGCCCTATGCGTCGGGGTGGGCGTCCTCCCTTGTGGCATTCCGTCCCGCCGTACGAGACGGAGGACACCGTGACCACCGACGCCGACCGGGACGATCTCCTAACCCCAGCCACACCTGCTACCTCTTCCGCACCGCCACTCCACCCTATGAGAATCAGTCTATAAATAGCCAAAGCAGATGAAAACGACCTCTTAGCTGCCGTGTTCGATACCCCGGCGGGAAGCCGGTCACAGGCTGTGGGAACTACTGAATACGGAGCATCGTCTGTCACCCTGGGTGTCGCGGACTGACCAGAGGAGAAGCATGATTGAGCTTTTGCGACTACTGATAGAGACTGTGACCCAGGGGATACCGCGAATTGGGTCATTTCGAGAATCCAAGAAGCGTCGCGACCTTGCTATCGACTTATTTCTCCTCTATGTGCGCTTTAATGAGACTATGGTGGCGGCAGATGTGATAGTGAAGCTACTAGAAGCGTATGTGGCGCCCGAGCCTAGGCGTGATCGCGGGTTTGCTATTGACCAGCTGAGGTTTGAAATGGAGCGGCAGGTAAATAACCTCGACAGGCTACGAGCCACGCTCATAGACCGGAGTGCCGTCTTGTGGATCATCGAGCCGGAGGCGTACCGGCGGCTCGCGGTCATGGTGGGTGGCAAGCAGGATCACCTGATTACGCTCCGCATGCTGATGGAGCGAGGGCGTTTGCCGCTAGGTCCAAACTACGCTGAATTTTCTAGTCTTGGTGTCCGCGATATTCAAAGTGGGCATTTCGTCTCCCCTCGCTATGCGCCTCGTGCCTTCCTCTCTGAGGGCGTGACATTCGATCTGGAGACCAATGACGATACTGTGATTGAGCGCGTGCGCGCCTATGTGGAGAGCGGAAGTCCGCAGGATCGGATTGCGGATATTCGCGCCGCTCTTGAGGATTTGCGTGTCGCGCTGGAGGCGAATTTCTCCTTGGCGGAGGTCCTTGTTGAAGTCGGAGACCGCAGACTCGAACGCTAAGTGGCCTTTATGCGGCTTCGGTCATCTCTGTCTCCTTAGAGTCGGCCCACAGGAGGAGGAGGCGTCGGTACTCCTCGGCGCGCTGCGGTGTGGGTGGCTCACCCATGAGGTTCCGGATGCTGGCGTTGACCTAGGCAGGGGCAGGCGTCACCGGGCCGTGAGGCAGAGGGACGGTGGGCATACCCATACCGTACGGGGCGCCACTGACATTTCGTCCAGCAAGTTTGTTCTATTCTTCGTTCGAGGTGATGAGCGCTCGTCGCCCAGATGAGGACACAGACATGACGACCCCAGTGCCACCGGTTACGGAGCCCGACCCCAGCACCATGATCTGCCCTGGTAGTCACGTCGGGCTGTGCGCGGGATGCCAGCGGCAGCCGTGGCGGTACGGCCCGGGTGGCCTCCCCCTGTGTACCTGGTGCTTTGCCGAGCAGAGGGATCGGTGGGGGCCCGGGGTGCGGTTCACCAGTACCCGCGGTTAGCGCCCAGGGTGAGCATCATCGCGTCGTAGAGCGGCGCGTCCTCGAAGGGGAGTACCTCGCCGAAGCATTCGTACCCCCACGCCTCGTACAGGGCGCGTACGCGCGGATGGTCCCGCTCGACGAGGAGCGTGACCCGCTCCTCGGATCTGCCGCGCAGCAGCTCGTCGTGAATCTCGTGGGCGGCGCCGGTACCGCGGACCTTCTCGACGACCATCAGCTCTGACAGGGCGAACGTGCGGGCCCCGGTCTCCACCGTTGCGCCGTCGGCGACCGGTGTCCGCAGGCCGCGCCACCAGCGGGTGCCCTCCTGCAGGGTGCAGCCGTACGCGTAGCCGACCGGAATGGTGTCCATGTAGGCGACGACGGCGGCGAAGCCGGGAACCTCCGTGTTCCAGCCCAGGCGCTCGTCGAACCGGGCGACGCTGTGGAACTCATCGCCGAGCCGATCGGCGTACACCTCGGCGTACACGTCGAGGAGCTGGGGGCGGATGTCCTCGAGTCCCGCCGCGTCGCGTCGCTCCAGCCGTAGCCCGTCCACGTCATGCTCCCGTCTGTCGTGTCTGCTCCAGGAAGTCCGCCGCGTCCGGCACGCGCTTCGCATGCTGGCGCATCTGGCGTCGCAGGTCATCGAGCTTGTCCTGCACGCGGTCGCTCTGCACCCGCTTGGCGATCACGGCCGCCCGCGCCGCCTCGGCCACCGCGTGTTCGACCTCCCCGCCATCGAGGAGGGCTTGAGCGTGCTGGGCCGTGTAGTAGACCCGGTTCCGCTCGAACCGCGGCTCCAGCAGGGCCAGCGCGGACGCGGTGAGCTTCTGAGCGCGGGCGTGACGGCCGAGGGCCTGGTGTGCCGCACCGGCGAGACCGGTGATCTCGGCCGGGGTGAGGAAGGACAGCCATGCGGCGGGCTGCCCCTGGGCACGGTCATATGCGGTCTCGGCGCGCGCGAGGGAGTGTTCAGCTCGGGTCCGTTCGCCGGTCCTGGCGTGGCCGACGGCCTGACGGCAGTGCAGGAGCGCCATGAGCCACGGGTCGTTCTTCGCCTGCCGGGTCTCGACCGCGGCCCGGCCGATGCGGACAGCTTCCTGATTGCGGTTGAGGAGTCGGGCCTGCATGGCGAGGTTGGACCAGACGCGCGCCTGGAGCATGCCGTCACCGGCGAGGATGCCCGCCTGCAAGGCCTCGTTGTAGAGGGCTGTGGCCTCGGGCTGGAGGCCTGCGTCGTAGGCGAACCAGCCAGCGGAGGCGGCGAGATCGCCGGTGGCGGAGTACAGGAGACGCTCGACTCGCTCGCCATAGGAGCAGTTGTTGAGGGCGTTCTGCACGCGGCGCAGGGCGTCGGAGGCGACGTCGTGGAGGGCCCCGCCGCCTAAGGCGTGGTCGTGCTTGTAGAGGGCCGGGACGATGGCCCGGATCCTCTCGGCATCGCCTGTACCCAGACGCCCCGTTGCGGGGATGGCATCGAGGCCGAGGGCTGCGGCCAGACCCACGGCGATGAAACCGAACTCTCGTCGTCTCACGGGGCGTGCCTCCTTCACGGACGCCGGCCGCCGGGGCGGTGAGGGCACGCGTGAGGACTTGCGTGGGATGAACCCCATGGCCTCCGGAGTACAGCGGAAGATCTCCTGGAGCGGCACAAGGTAGCGAGGCCACGGCCATTGCACGTCACCGGAGATCCAGCGCCGGACATGCCGGTCGGAACAGTTGTTGGGCTTGCCGAAGAGGTCTGAAGAGACCTGGTTGACCTCGTCTGCCAGTTCGGAGTGAGTGAAGCCGTGCTTGCTGAGCAAGGCTTCGAGCCTGGTGTTCCTGTCTCCAGCCACAGCTTTCCTCTCACTCCCCGGACCTTCGACCGTAGCCCGGATGGCGCTCCCTCTTAGGTAAAACTGTCCGGTCCGCCGTGAGTAACTCGCAGGTGTCTGTCCTGACTTGCTACAGGACACTTCCGGTTTCCTCAGGTCATGGCCGCAAAGGCCAAACGAGTGAGGAGCCATCGTGACGGAGCGAGCAGCGGACGAAAGTACCGGACGAGCGTCGGCGGGCTCCGGACCCCAGATCGTGATGCAGCAAGAGCGCGAGCTCGCCATCGCGCATTGGCTGTTAGGCGCCGCACCGGACGTCACTCAGTCGCGGTGGGAGTGGGCCCAGGACAGCGAGACGTTTCTACGCTGCGGCGGGCTCTTCACTGCCGTGCGGATCCCTGGCGTTATCGTCCGCGCGGTTGCCGGGGAGCAGGATCCCAGCGTGGTGGACCGGGTCCTCGCGGAAGCCCTCGACGGAGGACCCGTCATCGCGACGTACGGGCGGAACCTGTACTACGCCCTCGTGCCCCCTTCCACCGGACGGCACTGGCAGGAACCGAGCGCCGAGTGTCTCGTGAACCGCACGCTGCTGGGAGTGCCTCCCGTCGGCCGCAACACGTACAACGGGGGTAAGCCGTACTGGGCCGTCCCGCCGGACGGGCCGGCCGAGCTGTGCATGCCCGAGGACGTGAAGCGCTTCGTGCGGTATGCGCTGCTGCGCTGGCAGGACAGCGAGTTCCCGCGATGACCCGAGCCCTCCCTGCCGCCGAGGGTGCATCGCTGAGCGAGGTTCTGCCGCCCTTCGACCAGCTCAGCCCGAGGCAGCAGAGCGCCATCGACTGTGTCCTCTGCACCCGACGCCTGGGGATGAACGGCCGCGTGCTGGGCGAGGCCCGCCACCGGGGCTTCGTGTTCCGGCTTTGGGGCTGCACACCAGGCTGCCGGGCCGCCCCCTAGCGGCGCGCTCCTTCCGCCTCCCGCACTGCACAGGAAGGACCTGCGCGTGTTGCCACCAGCCCCGCCGGGAGTGGTCCCGTACATCGCTGGCTACAGCGAGGAAGCGCTCCTGAACCCGCGGATCGTCCGTCATCTGTTCTTCCCTGGGGTGGCGTACGCGGATGAGACGCCTCACGACCGCGACAGCTTCGGCATGTTGTGGGTCCGCCCGACGCTCCTCCCGAGGCGCCGGCGTGGGGAGCCACGGCTCCGGGAGGTCCATCCGTACCGGCAGCGCCGGGCCATGGCGAACATGATGTGCCAGGTCTGCACACGACCGCCCGAGGACCTGGACGCGCCACTTCTCTTCCTCATGCGGGACACCGGCGGCCCGGTGAAGGAGGGGGAGCGCACGGCGAGTCCGCCGGTGTGCGTGCCGTGTGCCGGGATCTCCATCCAGCTCTGCCACGCCCTCCGCCGTGGCCACTACGTGGCGGCGAGGGTGGAGCACGCTCCCGCGTGGGGCGTCGCAGGTCTCGTCTACGACCCGGACACGTTCACTCCGCACCCCGGTAAGGAACTGGAGCGCGTGGAGTACGGCACGGAGCGCGCCCTCTGGACGGTGGCGGCGCGAGCGGTCGTCGCGCTGTACGGCGTCACGCCAGTGGACTTGGAAGAGGAGTTCGCCCACCTCGGGACGGACCGGCTGGAGGGGGAGTTCGCCCGCGTCGCTGGACTGGTGGGCGCCGGGCGGTGAGCGTCCGGCCGCGCTGGCGCACTGGCTGAGGTGAACCGCTGAGCCTCTGCCCTTCTCGACTCCCGTCCCAGGCCGCGCTGACCGTACATCGCGCGGCCTGGGTGCGGGCACAACGCACCCTCTGTCGACGTTGCCTGACGTCGTACGGCTGGCCCCTGCCCGGCGGCACGCGAGAGCTCGATGGGCCGCGACGCCGGGCGGGTTCCTCAACTACCCCTGAAAGGTACGGACTTAAGGTGACTTGTTCGGCGGGTCGGCCGGGAGTAGCCCGCACCCTGCGATCCGGACGATCCACTTCATCTTAGTGATGTATGAACTTTCCGTGAGTTACACGATCATCTGCGTAGTTTCCTGGTAAGCCCTTTCGATCACGGTTGTTCAAGGTCAAACTGATCTCTCCGCGTACACAACCGGCCATGATCGGGTGGCTACAGAAGACTTCGTCGGGGGTTCCCTGGCGGTGAGGCGCGGTTCCGGCTCCTTGCTCCGCAAGCTGGGGGACTGGAACCGCAGGTGGGCCCGGCAGTCTCATCGCCGGGCCCACCCCCTTTTTTTTACGTGGCCAGACGCGTTTCGGATGCGCGCGTTCCCAGTGTGTTCCCACGGGAACACGGACACGCGGCAATCCGGGTTGATCCGGGAAGATCCGTGAGGATGCGGGGAGATTCGCCGAGGTCAAGGCATCGCCGCAGGTCAGATGGGGTCGCAGGGCGGGACGCGGTCCGGTTCCGGGTGGCGCAGGGCATCACCGCCCGTCCGGGAGACACCCCGAACGGGTGGCGGCGGTGGGCGGACGAAGCGTTCCACCCGCCGCAGCCCTGGCGCGAGTTGCTGGGCGCGGCGGTACGCTCGGCGGCGTCGGCCTCCGGCGTGGGGGAGGACTACACGTACGGCCGGCCGTCGCGGCGCTCGGCCGGGGTGCCCGGCGCCGTGCTGCCGAGCCTGCGGCGCAGGCCGCCTCGGGTCTGCGTGGTCATCGACACCTCCGGGTCGGTCAGTGACGCCGAACTGGGCAGCGCGCTCCTCGAGGTCACCGCCATCTCCCGCGCCGTGGGCGGCCGCCGCGACCTGGTCACCGTGGTGCCCTGCGACGCGGCGGCCCCGATCGCGCACCCGCTGTGCCGTGCCGAGGGAATACCGCTGGTGGGCGGCGGGGGTACGGACCTGCGCACGGGCTTCGCCAAGGCGCTCCGGGCGCAGCCCCGACCGGACGTCGTCGTGGTCCTGACGGACGGGCAGACACCGTGGCCGGACCGGCCACCGTGCCGGACGGTGGTGGGTCTGTTCCCCCGGGAGTCGGCGGCCGGGCCGGGGGACGAGGACGATCCCGGCTACACACCGGACTCACCGCCCGCGTGGGCACGAGTGGTGGTCATCGGGTAGACCCCGGCCGCGGTCACGGCTTCGTCGTCATGCCTTGGCGAAGACCACCCACACCTGCCCCTTCGCGAAGTTCATCGGCGCACCGTCGGTGGTCGTGAAGTCCGTGCCGTCGCCGGCGGCCGGGCGCTTCCAGCCGGCGTCGAAGACCTTGCCGTCGCGCAGCACCTTCGCCGTGCCCGAGCCCACCGTCTCCGTGTACGGCGTGTTGTTGCCGAGGACGTCGTGGTACTTGGAGTTGCGCACCTTCACGTACTGCACGACGACGGTCGCGGGCGCCACCCGCTTCCCGTCCGTCGTCACCGTCGGCGTCCCGTCCATCGACACCAGCCAGCGGTGCTTGCTCGCCGACCAGGCGAAGGTGAAGCGGGCCGCGGGGAAGCGCACCGTGCGGGAGGTCTCCGGGCTCCCGCCCGCCGGGGCGGCACCGAAGTGGAACCCGGTGGTGAGGGCGTCGGCCCCCGGCGCGGAGCGCATGAGCTGCTTCGGGTGCAGAAAGAGGTTGTGGGGGGCGACCTTGGAGGCACTGCGGTAGTACGCGCTGGAGCCCTGGTCGGCCGACACCGCGTGCAGCGGCGCCTTGGCGATGACCGGCAGCAGCTTGTGCTGGGCACCTGAGAAGGCGAGCGTCGGCATGTGGAACTGGCGCAGCAGCTCCAGGTCCGACTCCCGCGCACTGCGCACCGGCCCGACGGCCTCGGGCAGCTTGCTCGCGTAGATGGCCATCAGCCTGCTCAGACCGCCCTCGACCTGCTCCGCGTAGACGACGTCCGCCGCGTCGAGACCCGTTTGAGGGCGCGCCGCACTCACATTGTCGATCTTCACGGCGAGTACGGGACCGGCACCGGCGGCACTCGTGGGGGTCCGGGCCGGTCCCGTCTCCTGCCCTTGGCTGCGGCTCGGTGCCGGGGCGCGTCCGTCGTCGGCGGCGCTACTGCCCGAGGAACAGCCTGTCATCAGGGAGCCGGCCGCGGCGACGGTCAGCAGCGCCGCCGTCATCACGCCGCACCGCGTCCGCGCCATCTGTCGCATGCTCAACGTGCCACCCTGTCCCGTGTCATCGATTGTGCGCTCATAGGTTCATCGGTGGCCATACCCGCTCACTTCTGTTCGCGTGCGCCGAGTTGAGCCGATCAGCCCACTTATTGGACCGATCGGACCGCGGGTCGGT
The DNA here is from genome assembly GCF_040634475.1 of Streptomyces sp. NPDC007095. Lineage (NCBI taxonomy): Bacteria > Bacillati > Actinomycetota > Actinomycetes > Kitasatosporales > Streptomycetaceae > Streptomyces > Streptomyces sp. NPDC007095. The sequence continues at coordinate 2,294 of NZ_JBEYFS010000270.1, read as the reverse complement.
TGTGCGGGTGACGGAGTCAGTTCTGCGGGCCGAGGATCTTCGCGAGGTCGTATCCGACGGGCTCGTCCAACTGGCTGTACGTACAGCTCTCCGCGGTCCGGTCCGGGCGCCAGCGGCGGAAGCGGGCCGTGTGACGGAACCGCACGCTGTTCTCCATGTGGTCGTACGCCACCTCCGCCACCCGTTCGGGCTGCAGCGGCACCCAGGAGAAGTCCTTCTTCGTCGACCACCGGCTGGGCGCGCCCGGCAGCCGCGCGGACTCGTGCGCCGACTCCTGCGACCAGGCCGCCCAGGGATGCCGCCCGACGTCCTCCATGCGCAGCGGCTCCAGCTCCTCCACCAGCTGTGCCCGCTGTTTCATCGGGAAGGCGGCGCTCACCCCCACGTGCTGGAGGGTGCCCCCGTCGTCGTACAGACCGAGCAGCAGGGAGCCGACGACGGGCCCGCTCTTGTGGAGGCGGTACCCCGCGACGACGACGTCCGCGGTGCGCTCGTGCTTGATCTTGAACATGGCCCGTTCGCCCTGCCGGTAGCGCAGGTTGAGGGGCTTGGCGATGACCCCGTCGAGGCCCGCGCCTTCGTACTGCTCGAACCACCGCTCCGCCACCTCGCGGTCCGTGGTCGCCGGTGCCACGTGTACCGGGGCCGTCACCCCCGACAGCGCCGTCGTCAGCAGGGCCCGCCGGTCGCCGAGCGGCACGTCCAGCAGCGACTCGTCGGCCAGCGCCAGCAGATCGAAGGCCACGAAGGAGGCGGGAGTCCTCTCCGCCAGCATCCGTACCCGGGAGTCCGCGGGATGGATGCGCTCGGTGAGCGCGTCGAAGTCGAGACGGCCCTCCCTGGCGATCACGATCTCGCCGTCCATCACACAGCGCTCCGGCAGCCGCTCCCGCAACGCCGCCACCAGTTCGGGGAAGTACCTGGTCAGCGTCTTGCCGGTACGGCTGCCGAGCTCGACCTCGGCGCCGTCGCGGAACACGATCGTGCGGAACCCGTCCCACTTCGCCTCGTACTGCATGTCCGGCGGGATCTTCGCCACGGACTTGGCGAGCATCGGCTTCACGGGCGGCATCACCGGCAGATCCATGCTTCGATTCTGCGGCGACACGATGCCTTTCGCCCGGTGTGCGAGGTGTGCGCGCTGCGCCTACCGTGGCTCGCATGGCCGATGCGGTGGAACTCGACGCAGCCGGGAGGACCGTACGTCTGTCCAGCCCGGGCAGGATCTTCTTTCCGGAGCGCGGCTTCACGAAGCTGGACCTCGCCCAGTACTACCTGTCCGTCGGCCAGGGCATCCTGCGCGCCCTGCGCAACCGCCCCACCACCCTGGAGCGGTACCCGGAGGGCGTCACGGGCGAGAGTTTCTTCCAGAAGCGGGCGCCCAAGAACATGCCCGAGTGGATCCCGACCGCGCACATCACCTTCCCCAGCGGGCGCACCGCCGACGAGATGTGCCCCACCGAGGTCGCGGCCGTGGTGTGGGCCGCGCAGTACGGCACCCTCACCTTCCATCCGTGGCCGGTGCGCCGCGACGACGTCGACCACCCCGACGAACTCCGCATCGACCTCGACCCACAGCCCGGCACGGACTACGACGACGCCGTGCGCGCGGCCCATGAGCTGCGCGAGGTCCTGCACGAGTACGGCGATCTGCGCGGCTGGCCCAAGACCTCCGGCGGTCGCGGGCTGCACGTCTTCGTCCCGATCGCGCCGCGCTGGACCTTCACCCAGGTCCGCCGGGCCGCGATCGCCGCCGGGCGCGAACTCGAACGCCGGATGCCCGAGCAGGTGACCACCGCCTGGTGGAAGGAGGAACGCGGCGAGAAGATCTTCGTCGACTACAACCAGACCGCGCGGGACCGCACGATCGCCTCCGCCTATTCGGTACGGCCCCGCCCGCACGCCCCCGTCTCCGCGCCCCTGCGCTGGGACGAGGTGGGCGAAGCGCATCCCCAGGACTTCGACCTGGCGACCATGCCCAAGCGCTTCGCCGAACTCGGCGATGTGCACGCCGACATGGACGACCACGCCTTCTCCCTCGAAGCGCTCCTGGAGCTGGCCAGCCGCGACGAACACGACCACGGTCTCGGGGACCTGCCGTATCCCCCCGAGTACCCGAAGATGCCGGGCGAGCCCAAACGGGTACAACCGAGCCGAGCCAAGCGCGAGGACGGCTAGGCCCTGTCGTCAAATTCCCGTCTGCCCCGCGACGCCATGCACGCACTCTCGCCGCACCGGGCCCAGACCCGAGTACATCCAGTACGAGGGTCAGGGCCCGGCACGCCGAGAGCACG
>NZ_JBEYFS010000269.1:0-15082 GCF_040634475.1 Streptomyces sp. NPDC007095 | reverse complement strand
GGCACCGGGAGCAGCGCGTCGAGCGGCACGGTGGGCCGGGAGGGGTCCGGCGCCTCCCAGGCGGGCAGGCCGTCCGGCGGAACGACGTGCGTCGGGCGGAAGTCGTCGGTCGTCGCCGGGTCGGGAGTCGTCATCGCACCTACTTCCGCATGACCTCGGGTTCGTGCCGCCGCAGCAGCCGGGCCACCACGCATCCGAAGACGATCGACAGCACGGCCAGCATGCTCACGTTGACCAGCCACACGCTGGGCTCGTGCCGGAACAGCGGGTCGGAGGTGAACGTCCCCGGGACGATCCGGCCCAGGGCGATGGTCCCCGACATCGCGCCCAGGGCCCAGCGGGAGGGGACGAGCCAGGCCACTTGCTCCATACCGGGCACGCCGTGCAGCTTGAGCAGCGCGCCGCTGAAGACCACCTGGACGACGGCGATCAGCACCAGCAGCGGCATGGTGACCTCCTCCTTGGTCACCATCGCGGAGACCAGGAGGCCGAGCATCATCGCGCTGAAGGCCAGCAGAGCCACGGCCAGCGTGATCTCGAGAAGCGGCGACATGAGGACCCCTTTGCCGCGGGGCGCGTTGAGGTCGACGCCGAACAGCGCGACGAGGGTGAGGACGACGGCCTGGAGAACGGTGATGGTGCCGAGGACCACGATCTTCGACATCAGGTACGCCGACCGGGACAGGCCGACCGCGCGCTCCCGCTGGTAGATGACCCGTTCCTTCACCACTTCGCGTACGGCGTTGGCCGCGCCCGCCAGGACTCCGCCGATGCACAGGGTGAGCAGCGCGTTCATCGACGTCTCCAGCGTCAGTTTGCTGCCGGCCACGGCGCGGGCCATCACGCCCATGATGCACGGCAGCGCGATCATGACGGCGAGGAAGGTCCGGTCGGCGCTGAGCACGGCCGCGTACCGGCGCACCAGGGTACCGAGTTGCGCGACCCAGCTCTGCGCCTTGGGCGGCGGTCCGACGGCGGCGGCCGGGCCGGCCCGGAGCAGATGAGGCTGTGGGCTGGAGCTGTCGATGTACCGGCCCTGGAGCGGCGAGCTCCGGTACTCCCCCGCCCAGTCCCGGCCCTGGTCGCGCTCGAAGGCCTCGAAGGCCTCGGGCCACTGCTCGTAGCCGAAGTAGGCGAGCGCGTCTTCGGGCGGTCCGAAGTAGGCGACCTTGCCGCCGGGCGCGAGCACCAGGAGCCGGTCGCAGACGTCGAGGCTGAGGACGCTGTGGGTGACCACGATGACCGTACGGCCGTCGTCCGCGAGGCCGCGCAGCATGTGCATCACCGAGCGGTCCATGCCGGGGTCGAGACCGGAGGTGGGTTCGTCCAGGAACAGCAGCGACGGCTTGGTCAGCAGCTCCAGGGCGACACTGACCCGCTTGCGCTGACCGCCGGACAGACTGTGGATGGGCTGGCCGACGCGCTGCTCCAGGCCCAGCTCCTGGATGACCTCGTCGACCCGCGCCTGGCGCTCCGCCTTCGCGGTGTCCTGCGGAAAGCGCAGCTCGGCGGCGTACGAGAGGGCCCGCCGCACCGTCAACTGGGCGTGCAGGATGTCGTCCTGCGGCACGAGGCCGATGCGCTGGCGCAGCTCGGCGTAGTCCCGGTAGAGGTCGCGGCCGTCGTACAGGACCGCGCCGCGGTCGGCGGGGCGCTGCCCGGTGAGGGCGTTGAGGAGCGTGGACTTCCCGGCGCCGCTGGGGCCCACGACGGCCAGCAGACACTTCTCGCCGACGGGAAAGGACACCTCGTCGAGGAGGATCTTGCGGCCGCGGTCGACGGCGACGGTGAGTTCCTGGACATCGAGGGAGACCGCGCCGGTGTCGACGTACTCCTGCAACTCGTCCCCGACGAGGCAGAACGCGGAGTGGCCGATGCCGACGATGTCACCGGTGGTGATCGGGGCGCGGGTGACGGGCTGCCCGTTGAGGAACGTGCCGTTGTGGCTGCCGAGGTCGAGGATCTCGTACGTCCTGTCCGGGTGGGCCAGCAGTTCGGCGTGCCGCCGGGAGACGACCAGGTCGTCGATGACCAGGTCGTTCTCGGCGCCGCGGCCGATGCGGACGGTGCGGGTGGGCAGCGGGCGTACGGTGGTCGGCCGTTGGAAGGTGCCGCTGGCCGAGGCTCGGAAGGCTCCTGACGGCCGCTGCGAGGTCCTGCCGGCGAAGACCGCCCGGGGGCCGTCGGAGGGGCTGCCGAAGTGGATGACGCTGCCGGGTCCGACGCCCCATTCGCGGACCCGCCTGCCGTCGGCGTACGTGCCGTTCGTGCTGTTCTCGTCCTGGATCGTCCAGTGGTCGGCCTCGGGCCGCAGGACCGCGTGGTGCCACGAGACCCGGACGTCGTCGATGACGATCTCGCTCGACGGGTCGCGCCCGACGTGATAGTCGCGGCTCGGACTCAGCACCGTGGAGCCCGTCTCGGTTTCGAGGACGAGTTCGGGCGCCGTCGGCGCGACCGACCGCTCTCCCATGCCCAGAATTCTAGCTATTCGTTCACATATGCGCCTGATCAGCGGCTCATGGCCGGTTCCGCCCGAGCTCCGCGCCTCCGCGAGGCGGGTCGGGGCGGGCAGCGGCACCAGATGGCGGGCTCGGTCGCCGTGGCACAGCGCGCCTCCGGCAGCACCGACCAGGACGATTCCCACGTGTTCCGGGCGGCGACCGCCGGAGTGGTCGGCTGGGACGACAGCGAGTGGGGCTGTTGCGACCGGCTGATCTTCCTGGCCCTGCCGGCCGGAGGACCCCTCCGGGACCTGTCCGGTGGTGGTCAGGCCGCGGAGGTGCCGAGGGCGGCGGCGGTCCGCTGCATGCGCAGCGCGTCGACGGATTCGGCGAGCAGTTCGTACTCGGTGGTGTCGTCGCTGGTGGCGATGCGGACGAGCTTTCCGGCAGCCAACTCCTCTGCGACCAGCTCCTGCTGGAGGGTGTCACCGCACCAGGCGCGCAGGACGCTCGGCACGTCCGGGACGGTGTCCGCGACCGGTGCGATCGAGTTCGGCGGGAAGGTCGGATCGTCGGGCTGCGGATCGAGCCGCGACGCCATCCAGGAGGCACGGTCCCGCATCCACCACAGGGCCAGCGCCAGGGTGGGCGCGCGATAGGTCCCCAACGGGACGCCGATGCGTCTGCCTCCGCATATTCCGTATGCGGTCACATGGCACAGGAATTCGTCGTGCACGATCGCTCCCCCATTGCAACGCTCTCCGCCGGCCCGGCCTCGCTTTCCCTGCGGCTCGCTCACTGCGTGCGGCTCGTTCGTGGTGCACGGTGGTGCTGCGCGCGGGCGTGGCTGAATCGCCCTGTCACTCGAGTATCGCCACTCCTGACACTCTGTCACCATGCCATTCCAGCCAGTCTCCTGGCATATTCACCGCCCGGTTTGGCCGAAACGCGACTCGCTGTCCTTACCCGGGAGGTAATCGACGCCCTCGGGCGTCGGCGGGCATGGTTGCGGTATCGGATCCCGGCGGGGAATTACAGCTCGGAATCCACTCACTGACCAGCAACTACCCTACTTTCCACGGAGGTTGATCCACCATGTCCGCAGCCAACGACCGTTACGAGAACGCCGTCGCCCGCTACTTCGAGGCCTGGAACGCCACTGACCGGGATGCGCTCGCCAAGGCGGTCGCCGCCGCCTGGAGCGCGGACGGCGGCTACACGGACCCGCTGGCCGACGTCCGCGGGCACGACGGGATCGCGGCGGTGATCGCGGCGGCGCACGAGCAGTTCCCGGGGTTCTCCTTCCGACCCGCCGGGCCGGTCGACGGGCACCACGACATCGCCCGCTTCGGCTGGGAACTGGTCAACGAGGCCGACGGCACGGCACCCGTCGCCGGATTCGACGTGATCACCCTGGACGCCGCGGACAGGATCCGCAGCGTGCACGGATTCCTGGACCGCGTGCCGACGCAGTAGTACTCCCAGCAATGCTCCCGCCGGCGCACGGCGGTGGAGACCCGAGGCTCCACCGGGCTCGGCGCGGTCACCGCCCGTGAACCGGCCCTCACCGCCCTGCGCGCAGGACCGCGATGAGTTCTCCCGCCCCCGGTGGTCTCTTGAGCAGGACACCCACCGGAAGCGGAGGACCACATGAGCACCGTCGGCAAGGAGAACGAGGAGAACAAGGCGGACAGGGCGGGCCGGGCGGGCAGGCTGGACCAGCAGTTCACCACGGCGCTGCGCAAGAGCCCCGACAAGGGCGGCTGGACCTACGTCGTCCGGCCGGAGTCCGTCTCCTTCTTCGGAACCCGCGGACCGGTCAAGGTCAGCGGCACGATCGACGGGCACTCCTTCCACAGTTCCTTCATGGCCCTGGGCGACGGCACCCACAAGCTGCCGGTGAAGGCCGACGTGCGCAAGGCGATCGGCAAAGAGGAGGGCGACACCGTGACGGTCCGCCTGGAAGAGCGCCTCAGCCCGTGAGGGCCGCCCGTGCGCCGTCACGGTAGCGCCGCGGCGCGACACCCGTCGTCCGCTTGAAGGCGTTGCTGAACGCGCTCTCGGACGTGTAGCCGACCCGCTGGGCCAGGGCCGACACCGACGTCTCGCCGTCCCGCAGGGCGCGCCGGGCCAGACTCATCCGCCAGTCCAGCAGATATGTCAGGGGCGGCACCCCGGCCACGGCCCGGAAGCGCTCGGCGAAGGTGGTCCGGGACATGGCCGCCGCCCTGGCGAGCTCCTCCAGCTGCCAGGGGCGGCCCGGGTCGGCGTGCATGAGCCGCAGCGCCGGGGCGATGCGCTCGTCGGCGAGGGCGCGCAGCCGTCCGGCAGGGAGGGCGTCGGCGTCCGCGAGATAGGCTCGCAGGACCTGGACGAACATGAGCTGGGCGAGCTGGTCGGCCGCGAAGTCGGCCCCGGCCCGCCGGGCGGTCAGTTCGCGCAGCAGCTGGTCGAGCAGCCAGCGCATGACCGGCGCCTCCTCGGCGCCGGACCGGACGCACAGCAGCGGTGGCAGGGCGTGCAGGAGCAACTCCTCGCCTGCCCGGCCCAGTTCGATGTGGCCGCCCACGAAGACGGCGTCCTCTCCCCCGCCGTAGTGAATCATCGACCCGGAGGTGTCCGCGAAGAGTGTCGTGGCGTCCACCGGCTCCACGGACGGATCGCTCGCGACCACGAACGCCCGGCTGCCGTCGAACACGGCCACATCACCCGGCCCCAGCCGGGCGAACTCCGGCAGTCCCTCCACGGACACCGACATGCCGCCCTGCACCACTGCGGTGATCTTGAGCATCCCGGGCGGCGGGAAACGCAGCGCCCAGTCACCGCCGGCCGTGAAGCCGCCGGAGATGACGCACCGGGCGTCCATGAGGCCGAGGGTGTCGGAGAGAGGATCCGCAGGCATGTCCGTACTATCGCGCAAGTAATGCGGACTATCAAGCATTCATCGTACGGATTCCCGGTTCTACGGTGGTCGGGAAGGCACACCTGAGGAGATCCGAACCATGACCACCGAGCAACAGCAGCAGCCCCGCCACTCCGGGTTCGACGCCGCGTCCAGCGCCGAGGACGTCATCAAGGGCATCGATCTGACCGGCAAGGTCGCCGTCGTCACCGGCGGCTACTCCGGCATCGGACTGGAGACCGTGCGTGTCCTGCGGGCCGCGGGCGCCGATGTCGTCGTACCGGCGCGGGACACCGAAAGGGCTCGGGCCACGCTCAAGGGGATCGACGGCGTCGAGACCGCGCCCATGGATCTGCTGGATCCGGCCTCGATCGACGCGTTCGCCGGGCGTTTCCTCGACTCCGGCCGGCCGCTGCACATCCTCGTCAACAGCGCGGGCGTCATGGCGACGCCGCTGACGCGCGACGCCCGGGGGTACGAGGTGCAGTTCGCCACGAACCACCTCGGCCACTTCCAGCTGGTCGCCCGCCTGTGGCCGGCGCTGCGCCGGGCGCACGGGGCCCGGGTCGTGTCGGTGTCCTCGTGGGGTCACCGGTTCTCGCCCGTCCTGTTCGACGACCCGCACTTCGAGCACCACGCGTACGACCGCTGGGTCGCCTACGGGCAGTCGAAGACGGCGAACATCCTCTTCGCGCTCGGTGTCGACGAGCGGGGGAAGGCGGACGGGATCCGGGCCTTCGCCCTGCACCCGGGAAGCATCGTCGACACCGGTCTGAAGAAGTACCTGGCCGAGGAGGACCTCAGGGCCGTCGGCGTCCTCGACGCGGACGGCCGGCCGATCCTCGACCCGGAACGGCAGCTGAAGACCGTCGAGCAGGGCGCGGCCACCAGCGTGTGGTGCGCGACCAGCCCCCTGCTCGAGGGCACGGGCGGCGTGTACTGCGAGAACAGCGACATCGCCCCTCCGATGTCCGCGGAGGAGGGCCGTGAGTGGTCCCTCGGGAACAGGTCGGCGAAGGCCGGCGTGGTGCCCTACGCCGTGGACCCGGCGGCGGTCGACCGCCTCTGGGAGCTCAGCGAGCGGCTCACCGCCTGACCGACCGGGCCGCACGGCCCGGTCGGCCTCTCCGACGGCCTGACCAGCGATCCTCAGGCCTTGATGACCGCGTCGATCCGCGCCAGCTCCTCCGCGGTGAAGTCCAGGGCGCGGATGGCCGCGACGCTGTCCTCCAGCTGCTGGGGGCTGCTCGCGCCGATGAGCGCGGAGGTCACCCGGCCGCCGCGCAGCACCCAGGCGAGCGCCAGCTGCGCCAGGGACTGGCCGCGGGACTTGGCGATCTCGTCGAGGGCGCGCAGCTGCCGTACCAGGTCCTCGGTGACCGTGTCGGCGCTCAGGAAGGGGCTGTCGCTCGCGGCGCGCGAGCCCTCCGGGATGCCGTCGAGGTAGCGACTGGTGAGCAGGCCCTGCTCCAGCGGGGAGTAGGCGATGGAGCCGACCCGCAGCTCGTCCAGCGTGTCCAGGAGCCCCTCGTCCTCGGGGCGGCGGTCGAGCATCGAGTAGCGCGGCTGGTGGATCAGCAGCGGGGTGCCAAGCTCGCCCAGGATGCGGGCGGCTTCCCGGGTCTGCTCCGCGGAGTAGTTGGAGACACCGACGTAGAGCGCCTTGCCCTGCTGGACCGCCGAGTGCAGGGCGCCCATCGTCTCCTCCAGGGGAGTCTCCGGGTCGGGGCGGTGCGAGTAGAAGATGTCCACGTAGTCCAGGCCCATCCGGGCCAGGCTCTGGTCGAGCGAGGACAGCAGGTACTTGCGGGAGCCCCATTCGCCGTAGGGGCCCGGCCACATCAGGTATCCGGCCTTGGTGGAGATGACCAGCTCGTCGCGGTGGTGCGCGAAGTCCGCCTTCAGGGCGTCACCGAGGGCCGACTCGGCGGCGCCGGGCGGCGGACCGTAGTTGTTGGCCAGGTCGAAGTGGGTGACACCGAGATCGAAGGCGCGGCGCAGGATCGCGCGCTGGGTCTCCACCGGCCGGTCGGGGCCGAAGTTGTGCCACAGGCCGAGCGACAGCGCGGGCAGCTTCAGTCCGCTGCGTCCGGTGCGCCGGTAGGGCATGTCCGCGTAACGGTCGGGGTGTGCGGTGTACAACGCGTACTCCTGAAAGGCCGGGAAAACAGGTCTCCACTCTCGCGCGGGCACGGTGCAGAGGTCCAACGGGAGAATCGGATGGGACTGAGCGACGGCGCTTCTCAATCGGCGACTACTGTTGTGCCCCATGGAACTGCGCCACCTTCAGCACTTCGTCGCGGTCGCCGAGGACCAGCATTTCACCCGGGCGGCGGAACGGCTGATGGTGTCGCAGTCGGGACTGTCGTCCTCCATCCGCGCCCTGGAGCGGGAGCTTCAGGCCCCGCTGTTCGTGCGTACCACCCGTCGGGTCACGCTCACGGAGGCCGGTCGCGCCCTGCTCGGCGAGGCGGAGCGGATCCTCGCCCAGGTGCGCTCGGCGCAGGACGCGGTGGCCGCCGTGCAGGGCGTCCTGCGCGGCACGCTCTCCCTGGGCACCGAGCAGTGCATCGCGGGCGTGGATGTGGCCAAGCTCCTCGCCGCGTTCCGGCGGCGTCATCCCGATGTCGAGATCCGGCTGCGGCAGGCGGGCTCCGAGGCGCTGGCCGAGGAGGTCGGCGCGGGCCGTCTCGACCTGGCCTTCGCCGTCAGGACGCGGGCTGACGGGGACCAGCTGCGGTCGGTCCCGCTGACCAGCGAGCCGATGACCGTGCTCTGCCATCCCACCCACCACCTCGCGACCGCCGCCGTGGTCACCCCCCAGGAGCTGGGCGGCGAGGCCTTCGTCGACTTCCACCCCGACTGGGGGCCGCGCCGCACCACGGACGCGGCCTTCGCGGCGGCGGACGTGCGGCGGACCGTGGCGCTGGAGGTCAGCGACGTGCACAGCCTGCTGGAGCTGGTCCACGAGGGCCTCGGCATCGCCGTCGTGCCCCGCCACTTCGGCCACAAGCGCGAGGCCGGCGCTCTCACCTCCCTCCCTTTCAAGGGCGCCTGTGACGCCTCGTACGAGACCGTCGCCATGCTGCCGCCGCCGGACGCCACCAGTCCGGCGGCGCGGGCGCTGATGGTGCTTCTCGACACCCCGCAAGAGGGGGCCTGACACCACCCCCGGACGGGCTCCAGCACGCCTGACCCGGCCCGCTCCCCGGCCGCGGACTCGTGGACGTCCGCAAAGGCGACCGCGAGGCTGGCGTACGGAGTTGGCGGATCACACACGGCGGACGGTCCTGCGCGGGACTGCGGTCGCGGCGGCGGGAGGGCTCGTCGGCGCGATGGGGGGCCGGGTGGCAGCGGCAGCGGCACCGGTGTCGGGCGCGGCGACACAGGGCGGACATCGGTTCCCGTTCCTCGAGGGGGCGTTCAAGCCCGTCACCGAGGAACTGACGGCGTTCGACCTGCCGGTCACCGGACGCACTCCGCGCGAACTGAACGGCCGCTTCCTGCGCACCGGTCCCGACGTCGTGGGTCTGGAGGACCCGCGCGCCCACCACTGGAGCTGGGTGAGGGCATGGTGCACGGGGTGCGGCTGCGGGACGGCAGCGCGGAGTGGTACCGCAACCGCTGGGTCCGCTCGGCCTCCGTGGCCAGGAAGCTCGGCGAGCCGTACCCCGGACCCGTCCCGCGGGACGACTTCCCGTGCAACACCCAAGTGATGGGGTACAAGGGACGGATCCTGGCCCTCCAGGAGAGCGGGCCGCTGCCGTACGAACTCGACCACGAGCTCAATACGGTGGGCACGTACGACTTCCGCGGCACCCTCGAAGGAGCATTCACCGGCCACACCAAGTTCGACGCGGCGGCCGGCGAGCTGCACGCGATCGGCTACCACCCCACCTGGGACCACGTCCGGCACCAGGTGATCGACCACACGGGCCGGGTCGCGAGGACCACGCGGATCCCGGTGGCGGACGCGCCGATGACGCACGACTTCGCGCTCACCGAGAAGTACGTCGTGATCTTCGATCTGCCCATCACCTTCGACCCCGCGGGAGCCGAGCGGGGCGACATCGTGCCGTACGTCTGGAACGAGAAGCACCCGACGCGAGTGGGTCTGCTGCCGCGCGCGGGCGGTGGGGTCCGCTGGTTCGAGGTGGATCCGGTCCACTACTCGCACACTCTGAACGCGTACGACGAGGACTCGTCCGTGGTTGTCGACATGACGGCCTACCCGGCGCCCTTCCATGTCGCGGGCCGCGGCTCCGGCGGACCGTACGGGGCCGACACCGCCTCGCTCGAACGCTGGACGATCGACGTGGCGCACGGCCGGGTGCGCACCAGGACGCTCGACGACCGCCCGCAGGAGTTCCCGCGCGTCCACGAGGCGTTGGTGTCCAGGCGGCACCGTTACGCCTACACGGCGGCCGCCGCCGACATGACCCTGGCGTATCTGACGCCCGACGGGAACCCGCCCGACCGGGCCTTCGCCAACGCACTGATCAAGCACGACATGCTCCGCGGGACCACCCAGGTCCACCGGCTGCCGCGGGACGCCGCCGCAGGGGAAGCCGTCTTCGTACTCTCCGAGGGCGCACGGGCCGAGGACGACGGCTACGCGATCGCCTACGTGCACAACCCCGATCGCGGGGCCGTCGACCTGGTGATCCTGGCCGCCCAGGACTTCACGGGCGAGCCGGTCGCCCGGGTCCGTCTCCCGGGGCGGGTGCCGCTCGGCTTCCACGGGAGTTGGATTCCGGACGCGTGAGGGACCGCGATGCGCGATGGTGGACGCATGCATGCAAAGGACATCCTCATCGACGCGTACAGCCGCATCCAGGAAGAGGTCCATGCCGCCGTCGGAGGCCTGCCGCCGGACGTTCTCAACGCCCGCCCCTCGGACGACGCCAACTCCGTCTCATGGCTGGTCTGGCACCTCACCCGCGTCCAGGACGACCATGTCGCGGACGCCGCCGGGCTCGAGCAGGTCTGGCTCTCGCAGGACTGGGAGAAGCGCTTCGGCCTCGATCTGCCGCGCCGGGACACGGGGTACGGGCACAGCTCCGCGAAGGTCGCCAAGGTGCGGGTCGACTCCGGTGACCTGCTGACCGGGTACTACGACGCCGTGCACGAACAGACGCTGGAGTTCCTGCGCGGGCTGGCCGCCAAGGACTTCGAGCGGATCGCGGACGAACGCTGGGATCCCCCGGTCACGCTGGGCGTACGGCTGGTAAGCGTCCTGTCCGACGATCTGCAGCACGTCGGACAGGCCGCCTATGTACGGGGGCTGGTTCAGAGGGCGTAGCCGGGCAGCACGACGTCCTCGATGAGGGCCTTGCGCTCGTCGAACGGGATGAACGCGCTCTTCACGGCGTTCACCGTGACCGTGCGCAGGTCCTCCACGGTCCAGCCCGCCTCCTCGACCAGCAGCGCCATCTCGCGCGTCATCGTGGTGCCCGACACCAGACGGTTGTCGGTGTTCAGGGTGACGCGGAAGCCGAGGTCGCGCAGGGCCGTGATGGGGTGCTCGGCGATGGAGGTCGCGGCGCCCGTCTGGAGGTTCGACGTCGGGCACATCTCCAGGGCGATACGGCGGTCGCGCACCCAGCCCGCGAGGCGGCCGAGCTTGCCGTCGACGATGTCCTCGGTGATGCGGACGCCGTGACCGATGCGCTGGGCGCCACAGACCTGGAGGGCCTGGTGGATGCTGGGCAGGCCGTGGGCCTCACCGGCGTGGATGGTGAACGGGACGCTCTCGCCGCGCAGGTGCTCGAAGGCGGCGAGGTGGTCGGCGGGCGGGAAGCCGTCCTCGGCCCCCGCGATGTCGAAGCCGACGACGCCGGCGTCCCGGAACGCCACCGCGAGGTCGGCGATCTCCCGGGTGCGGTCGAACATGCGCATCCCGCACAGCAGGGTGCCCACCCGGACCGGGGTGCCCGCTGCCGCGGCCTTGGCCATACCGGCCGCCAGGCCCTCCTGCACGGTCTCGACGACCTCGGGCAGTGTCAGCCCGCCGTTCACCATCAGCTCGGGCGCGTACCGGACCTCGCCGTAGACGACGCCGTCCTCGGCCAGGTCGAGCACGTACTCCTCGGCCGTGCGCAGCAGGCCCTCACGGGTCTGCATCACGGCGAGGGTGTGCTCGAAGGTGGCTATGTAGCGCACCAGGTCACCGGAGTTGGCGGCCTCGTAGTACCAGGCGGCCAGCGCCTCCGGGTCGGTGGTGGGCAGCGTGTGGCCGACCGTCCCGGCGAGCTCCACCAGGGTGGCGGGGCGCAGGCCGCCGTCGAGGTGGTCGTGCAGCACGGCCTTGGGGAGACGGCGGATGGTGTCGATGTCGATGCGGGGCGCGGTCATGCGTGTCGTTCCTCGGCAGGTTCTGAACAGATGGGTGGATGTCAGGCGGCGGGCTGGAGCAAATCCCAGCGGTTTCCGTACAGGTCCTGGAAGACGACGACCGAGCCGTACGGTTCGTGGCGCGGCTCTTCCAGGAAGGTCACGCCCGCCTCGCGCATGCGGGCGTGGTCGCGAGCGAAGTCGTCGGTGTGCAGGAAGAAGCCCACGCGCCCGCCGGTCTGGTCGCCGACCCGGCCGCGCTGCGCCTCGTCCTTGGCCCGGGCCAGCAGCAGTCCGCTGCCGCCGCCCTCCGCGCCCGGCTCGACGACGACCCAGCGGGAGCCGTCGGGCCGCGGCTGGTCCTCGACGAGCCGGAACCCGAGGGCTTCGGTGTAGAAGCGGATCGCCTCGTCGTAGTCGTCGACGACGAGGGTGACCAGCGCGATGCGTCGCATCGGGACCCCTTAGGTAGTTATACGTAACACGTTAGGGTACGGCATCCCACCGCATGCTCCCGCCGCGCCCCGCCCACGCCGGGTCGCAGGGTGCGGCGGGGTGCGGGACGCTGGTCACACCCCCGGCCTGCCGGCCCCGGTCGGCGTCCGGCAGGCCCGCATACCGCGCACGGCGTTCGTCCATCGCGTCCATCGCGGGAACGATCCCGGCCCGGCAATCGTCTACAGTTCTGTAGACCGTCTACAGGATTGTAGTCATCGCGGACGCGGTCTTCCGACGCGCCCGCACGCCCACCATGGAAGGGTCCTCCGTCGATGTCCGCAGCCCCGCGCACCGCACTGCCGTACGCGGCCGATGTTCCCCGGGCCCTGTCATGAGGCGCGCGGACGCGACCGAGCTCGCGGGATCGACCGCGGTCGGCAGCCTGGTCGCCTTCGTGCTGCTGACGCTGGTCGTGACCGGCCAGGACGGCGCCCCGCTCTTCGGTGACCAGGACCTCAACGCCTGGTCCGCGGACCACCGACCACCCGTCGCGCTGGCCGTGGCCCGCGGTCTGACCTACACGGGCACGGGCCTCGTGCCGTACATGCTGGTCGCGCTGGCGGGTGTCGTCCTCGGCCGCACCGCACGGCAGCGGATCCTTTTCGCCCTCGGCTGCGTCGGCTGTCTCGTCGCCGCCCAGGCCGTTCGGTACGGCGTGATGTCCCTGGTCGCCCGCCCCCGCCCCGCGACGGCCGAGTGGGCCACGCACGCCTCAGGCTGGTCCTTCCCCTCGGGCCACACCACCACGTCCGCCATCGCCGGCGGACTGCTCATTCTCGCGGTGCTCGCCCGGGCGCCACGCGGCGGACGGGCCCTCGCGGCACTCCTCGCATGCTGGGCCGCCCTCGTCGGACTCACCAGGGTGTACCTGGGCGTCCACTGGTTCTCCGACGTGCTCGGCGGCTGGCTGTTCGCCCTGTGCTGGCTGAGTCTCAGCGTCTACGCCCTCGCCCGCATCGCCCCGCACACGTTCTCCTCCATATCGGCGCTCCGTCTCCGCCCAGGTCCCACGACGACGGAAGAGCGCCCCGATGACTCCCACCCCCACCGCGAAATCCCCCCTCACCCGGCTCCGTGACCACCTCGGCTGGGCCGTCGGCGCGTCCTACCTCGCCGCCGCGGCCCTGCCGGCGCCGGGGCAGTGGTTGCGTCATCCGCACATGATCGGGGCGGCCGGGATTCCGCACATCGCCTTCGAGACCCCTCGTTTCCTGCTGTCCCTGCTCCTGTTCACCGCAGGCATGCAGGTGCCGATCCACGAACTGCGGGCGTTGGTCAGGCGCCCCACCGCGCTGCTGACCGGGCTCGTCCTCCATCTGGTCGCACCCCTGCTGATCATTCCGGGCGTCGCCTTCGCGCTGAGCCGGTCGCCCGACAGCGACGGGGGCAGCGGAATGATCGCGGCGATGATCCTGATCGTCGCGATGCCGGTGGCGGCCGGAGCCACCGTGTGGACGAGTAAGGGGGACGGCGACCAGTCGACGACCGTGGGCCTGGTGCTGGCGTCCACGCTCGTCAGCCCGCTCACCATCCCGGTCACCATGACGGCCCTGTGCCCCCTGCTGAGCGGCGACTAAGCGAACACGCTCTCGGGGGCCGCCCGGACCACCGGACACGCCTTCGCGCTCACGGGAGTCCTGCTCCCCTGCGGCGCCGGAATCCTGTGCCGGCTCGCCCTGCCGGACCGTGCGCTGACCCGCCTCCTCGACGTCGCGGTCCCCACGGCGATGGTCGGCTCGCTGCTCCTGACGTACATCAACGCGGGCGGTGTCCTCGGCCCCTTCCTCACCCATCCCGAACCGGTGCTGCTGGTGGCCGCGCTGGTCGTCGCCGCCACCGTCTGCGGTCTGTCGTTCACCCTGGGCCTGATCACGGCCCGTGCGCTGCGCCTGGACGGTCCGGCGGGCGCCTCCGTGACACTGGCCTGCGGGATGAACAACAGCAGTGCGAGCGCGGTCCTCATCACGACGACCCTGCCCGACCGGCCGCACGTGCTGCTGCCGGTGCTGGCGTACAGCCTGCTGCAGAAGGTGGCCGCGGGGCGCGTCGTGGGGGCCGGGGGCAGACCGGGCGCCCGCGCATGACATCGTGGAGATCAACTCGGGGCCGGCCCCGCCGGCTCCTGCCCAGCGCTGCCCCACAGGAGTTGAGTGCGATGTCCGAGCTGCCGAAGCCGACCGGAGCCCCCGCCCATCAGAACGTGACCTTCCCCAGCGCCGGGACCACGGCCCACGGCTATCTGGCGCTGCCGCCGTCCGGGCAGGGACCCGGGGTGATCGTCATCCAGGAGTGGTGGGGTCTGACCGACCACATCGCGCAGGTGGCGGACCGGCTGGCCGCGGAGGGCTTCGTGGCCCTCGCGCCCGACCTGTACGGCGGCAATGTCGCCCATGACAGCGGCGAGGCCTTCCGGATGATGAAGGAGCTGCCGGTGTCGCGCGGCGTCGAGCTCCTCTCCGGTGCGGTCGATCATCTTCTCGGGCTGCCCGAGGTCACCTCGGACACGGTGGGCGCGGTCGGCTTCTGCATGGGCGGCGGCTTCGTCCTGTACCTGGCCGCGGCCGACCCCCGGGTCAGCGCGGCGGTGCCGTTCTACGGCGTGATCCAAGGTGAGCTGCCCGACTTCTCCCGCCTGAAGGCACAGATCCAGGGTCACTACGGCGAACTCGACACGAGCATCCCGAAGGAGAACCTGGAGCAGCTGAGGGAGGCGGTCCAGCAGCAGGCGGGCGTCACCGCGGACTTCCGTCTCCACCCGGCCAACCACGCCTTCTTCAACGACGGCCGACCTGAAACGTACGACCCCGAGTCGGCCGCGCGGGCTTGGGAGAGCACGGTGGGCTTCCTGCACGAGCAGCTGGGCTGAGCGGTCGTCCGGGGGGGGGCGGGGCGGGGGGGCCCGGCG
>NZ_JBEYFS010000268.1:0-15189 GCF_040634475.1 Streptomyces sp. NPDC007095 | reverse complement strand
GTTGGCGGCCTCTCGCTGGCCCCGGTCGTACTGAACGCAGGCATTCAGGAGAAACAGCCAGCCGGTATCAACGAGAAGCTCCCGATGCTGGCGCTCACCGGGGTCCGCGCGAGTTGTCCGGTGGCCAGCGGCAGCGGGTGAGTCTCGCCCGGGCGCTGGTCCTTGAGCCGCGGCTGCTGGTCGCGGACGAGCCGACGAGCGCGCTCGACGTGAGCGTGCAGCAGTCGGTCCTTGAGGTGATCGCGGGGCTCCAGGGCGAGCTGGGGTTCGCCTGTCTGTTCGTGTCCCACGACCTCGCCGTCGTACAGCAATTCGCTCAGCACGTGGTCGTCCTGCGGGCCGGGCACATCGAGGAGGAGGGCAGTACCGCGACCACGCTCCTGCATCCGCGCACGGACTACACGCGACGACTCATCGCCGCCGTGCCCGTGCCGGACCCGGTACTGCAACGCCGTAGGCGCGCGGAACGGCGGGCCGCCACGGGGGTCACGGCGTGACCGCATCCGGGAGCCGCCCCCCGACGCCCGAGGCGTACGCCGGTGTCGACATCGGCGGTACGACCACCCAGGTCGTGCTCTGCGCGGCCGACCTCACCGTCCTGGACTCCGTGGAGGTGCCGACCCCGGCGGCCGAGGGCGGACGGGCGATGGTCCGCGCCGCGCTCGCCGCCCTGGAACTGCTCCGCGCCCGCGTGGCCGCGCGGCTGCTGGGCGTCGGCGTCGGTGCGGCAGGTGTCGTCGACAGCCGGGCCGGCCGCATCCTCGTGGCGAGCGACTCCTTCCGCTCCTGGGCCGGGTTCCCGGTGACGGCGACGGTCGAGGACGCGCTCGGCGTACCGGCCTTCCTCGACAACGACGTCAACGCCTTCCTGCGCGGCGAGGTCGCGAAGGGAGCCGTCGCGGGTGAGCCCTCCGTACTCGGGATGACGCTCGGCACCGGGGTCGGGGGCGCGCTGTGGCTGGACGGCGCGCTGTTCGAGGGGGCGCACGGGGCTGCGGGCGAGATCGGCCACCTCCCCGGCTTCGGCGACCTGCCGTGCACCTGCGGCGGCCGTGGCCACCTGGAGACGCTCGCCTCCGGCCGCTCCCTCGCGGCGCGCTACGGCGAGCGGACGGGGCGTTCCCTGACCGCCCGGGCCGTCGCCGAGGCAGCGGTGGACGGTGACCCCGACGCGCTCGCCGTCTACGAGTCCGCGGGGGCGGGCGTCGCCCGCGCGATCCTGATCACGGCGGGCCTGGTCGACGTCACGACCTTCGTGATCGGCGGCGGGGTCAGCCGGGCCTGGGACCTCCTCGAACCGTCGATCGGCGCCGCGCTCACCGCCGAGCCACCGGTCAGCGGACAGCCGATCAGGGTCGTACGGGCACGGCTGGGGAGCCATCCGGTGGCGATCGGCGCGGCGGCCCGGGCGCGGACGGAACTCGAGGCGGTGACAAGGGTGTAGAGGGCGGGGTGGGTAACTGCCGTTGGCCGGTTGGTGAGTTGACGGCCAACGCTCCTCCATTGGTCTGTACATGACTGCAGTTGACGGGTCAGACTGTGCGCCGAAACCAGCACCCCCCACCGAGGAGCACCTCATGCGCAAGCCCTCCCGGCAACGTTGTCACACCGTCCTGGCCGGACTCGTCACCCTCGCCACGGCCGCCGTGCTGTCCGTCTCCGTCACCACGCCCGCCGCGGCCGCCGACACCTGGACCGAGGTGGGCTCGGACCGTGCCGACCCGCTGACCGAGAGCCAGGGCCTGACCTCGGTCGAGGTTCCGGCCGGCAGCCCCAACCACTACACCGGGATCGGCACCATCCCGATCGGCGTCAGCAGCCGCGGCTGGAACCACGTCGGCGACCCGGACGCCTCCTACAACGGCTACTACGTCGAGCCGTACCAGAGCGACTCCGGCAGCTCCAAGATGTTCCGGGTGCAGGCGCCCGGCGGCGCCTGGTCGGAGTACGTCCACGCGCTGAGCCCCGGCGAGGCGCTGAACAACTCCTTCGACACCATCTCTCCGGACGGCCAGTGGATGGTGTCGGGGGAGTGGGGCACGATGACCCGGCTGCTGGTCTTCCCGACCCCCGGCGTGAACGCGAGCACCTCCCCCTCGGCCAACCTCCCGCAGGCCTCCACCATCAACCTCGACCACGCCGTCCGTGACGTCCAGGGCTGCGACTTCGTCACCGCGACCCAGCTGCTGTGCTCCTCCGACGACCCGGCGGGCACCCTCTTCGGCATCACCAAGCCACTGCTGCAGATCGACCTGAACGCCGCCCCGAGTGGCAGCGGCGACGTGACGGGCCATGTCACCGCCCTGCGTCAGCTCCCGCTGCGCAGCTCCTGCTCGGGCACCTTCGAGGCCGAGGGCATCGACTACGACCGGCGCACCGGCACACTGCGTGTGATCGTCGTGTCGCCCGGTTTCTGCGTCCTGACCGACAGCAAGACCTACCGGTTCACCAAGAGCTGAGCGTCCGTACCCGCGGCGTGACACCGGCAGCGACGGGAGCGTAGGCGTCCGAGGTGGGGGAGGTCTAAGGTCGGAAGCAGAACCAGAAAAAACGGGGAGGCGGCCGACAGTGGTGCAGGACGAGGCCGTGATCGGCTGTACCGGGGAGCTGCTCATCGGCACACGGGGAACCGCCGGTCCCGGCGAGATCCTTGTGCGGGTCAGAGGCGGATCCGAGACCTTCCTCGCCTGGTCGCAGGAGCCCCTGCCCGTGGGGGCGACCGTGCTCGTGGTCGAATCCCGGGGATGCCGTGAAGTCGACGTCATCCGCTGGGCCGATCCGCTGGACGCGTTGGACGGCGACTCCGTCGACGCCGGTTAAGGAGAAACAGGATGTTCGGTTACCGCGTTCCCGCTCCCGACGAGGCGATGCTGATCTCGGGAGGCAGGCGGGGACTGGGGGGCGCGCCGTTCCGGGTGGTGACGGGGCACGGAAAGTTCGTGCTCCCCGTCTTTCGCAAGACCCGCTTCCTCACTTTGTCGATGTGCGAGGCCGAGGTCACCGAGACCTGTGTGACCCGGCAGGGCATCGCGTTGCACGTCCGCGCCGTGATCGCGTTCAAGGTCGGCAACGACCACGAGAGCATCATCAACGCCGGTCAGCGGTTCCTGTCCGACCAGGACCAGATGTCGGTGCTGACCGGCCGGATCTTCGCCGGTCATCTGCGCGCCATCATCGGCTCGATGACCGTCGAGGAGATCGTCACCGAGCGGCAGAAGCTCGCCGCGGAGGTCCTGGACACCTCGAAGGTCGAGATGGCCAAGATCGGCCTGATCGTGGACTCGTTGCAGATCCAGTCGATCGACGACGGCGACGTCGGTTACATCGAGGCCATGTCCGCACCGCACAAGGCCGCCATCCAGCGGCAGGCCCAGATCGCGCAGGCCCAGGCGACCCAGGCGTCCGTGGAGGCGGAGCAGGTGGCCGCGCGCAACCAGGCCGAGTACGCCCGGCAGACCGCGGTCGTCAAGGCGGAGTACTCGGCCGAGGTGGACCGCGCGCAGGCGCAGGCCGCTCAGGCCGGACCGCTGGCGCAGGCGCACGCGCAGCAGGAGGTGCTCGCCGCGCAGACCGAACTGGCGCAGCGGGCTGCCCAGTTGCGTCAGCAGCAGCTCGTCGCCGAGATCGTCAAGCCGGCCGAGGCCGAGGCGGAGCGGATCAAGGTGCTCGCCATCGCCGACGCGGAACGCATGAAGATCCAGGCCGAGGCCGCCGCCTCGCACGACCGCGTGGCGCTCGACCGGATGCTGATCGACCAGCTCCCGCTGATCGTGAAGGAGGCCGCGGGCGGTCTCGCCGGCGCCAACGTCAACGTCCTGAACGGTGCGGACGGTCTGGGTGAGATCGCCGCGGGGCTGGTCGCCCAGGGCCTGACGATCCTGGACTCGGTCCGCCAGAACCTGAGCGGCCAGAACGCGGGCGACCAGAAGTCCGGGGGGCGTTCGGAGAAGACGGAAGGGCTGCTGGAGCTCCAGAGCTACCGGCGGACCCCGGAACAGGACAGGGACGGGAACGAGCCGGAGGGCGGCCCGTCCTCGACGACCTGACCGGAAGTCCCCGTACCGCGACGGCGCGGGCGCCCATGTCGGTGCGGCGGTGGACGAGTGACGGAGTGAAGCGGCCGCCGTTCCCTGGGGACGGCGGCACGCTCCCACCCGAGCGATACACCGGTTATTGGCGTCCCGTCAGGAAAGCCATCCGGTGGAGCTGTTCCCGGGAGGAAGAGACGGGGGCAGAGCGCGAGGGCCGGGGACCGGAGCGCCGGGTGGTCTCGGGAGGAGACCGCCCGACGAGGGATCCCTGTTGAGGATCCATTCGAGTTCGCGCTGGATCCTGCGGGCCTCGTTGCGGACCTGCAGAGGTATGTCCCCTCGTTCGGAGATCAGTTGGGCGTAGATCGGTGCGTCGTGCACAGGTGGCGCTTCTCCTCGGGTCTGGTGCCTTCCCTCTACGGTAAGGCCGCGGCGGTACCGCGGGACTCATCCTCCCAGTTCGGCCAGAACCGGAACCACCCGACCAAGGAATGGCACCTTCCCCATGAACCGTCGGTGTCCCTACGAGTCGTTGGCGCTCGACGGACCGAACAACTCGATCTCGGCTATGGAGACCTGCTTGTCCGCGGCGGTGCCGTAGGCCGAGCGGATGATGAAACGGACCGACGTGACATCACCCACGCGGAACTTACGCTGCTGACCGCCCGCAACCTGGTCGAGGGTGAGGAAGCGGGTGCTCGTCCTGCCGTTCGCCGTGGTGATCCGGGCCTCGATACGGTGCGGCAGCGCCGACTTCGTGAGCTGGTCCGGGCGGGCGGAGGTGCCCGCGGTGATGATCACGTCCAGCAGCCGGGTGGGCTGCTCGAAGCTGGCCTCGAGCCACTCGCCGTCCCCGGACTGCGAGACGCCGGGTCCCCACCAGGTGTTGTTGAGCTTGTCGAAGGCGAGCCCCGCGCCATGGCCGCCGAAGGAACGGGACGCCTTCACGTGGTCCGGGCCGACCGGAACCCGCTTGGCGAAGTGGTCCTTCACCGCCTGCACGGCCGTACCGGTGTTCATCACGGCGAACACCAGCAGGCCGAGCACCACCGCGCCGACCACCCAGTTCATGACGCGTCCGAAGCCCCGCCGCAGTCGCGGCCGGTCCCCGGCCCACGGCACCTCACCGTTACGGGAGTTGAGCACCCGACGCCACCAGGGCAGGCGGCCCGGCGCCTGCCGTTCCCCGGCCATGGACAGCGCGCAACGCCCGCAGAAGTGCCGGTCCGGCCGGTTGGGGGTGGCGCACCAGGGGCAGGGCACGCCCCCGTCCGCACCGGGCTCCGCGACCGGGGTACGGACCTGTGGGCGGCTCGCCGCGGGGCGGCCGGGCAGCACGGGCGCAACCGACGGCGCGACCCGCGGTTCCGGGTCCGCCACCGGCACCAGCAGGGACCTGGCCCGCTCGGCAGCGGAGTCCCGGTCGGGGGCGGCGGAGGGCAGGGGCTCGGTGGCCGCGGTCTCGTCCGGCCGCGCGGGAGCGGCCGGTACGGAGCCGTGGGAGGCGACGGGGGCCGGGTGGGGACGCGCGGTGTCGTCGCTGATCGGGCTCGGATTCGCCGCGTCACCGGATACCGGCGCACTGGGGGCCGACGCGTCCGGTCCACTGTCGACGGCGTCGTCCTCGTGCGGGTCGCGTGCGGGTCGCGCGGTGCCCGCCCTGTCGGCGCCCACGGTGTCCGCCTCCGCGATGGAGCCCGCCGTGTCGTGCGCCGTACGAGCCGTTCCCGTACCGGCGCCCGGTCGTGCGAACGCGTCCCAGCCCGGCTCGCTCTCGGCCGACCCGGCGGATCCCGCCGCCCGGGAGCCTTGGTCGCCGGCCGTCGGCGCCGCCTCGTCGGCGGCGGCCGCGGGACGACGGGTCCGGGCCGCGACCCCCGCCGGAGCCGGGTCCCCGGCCCAGTCGAGCACCGCGCCGCAGGCGTCGCAGAAGGACTGGCCGGGCTCCGCCCGGGTGCCGCACTCGGCACAGGCCGGGGCACGCCCGGGGCCGGTGCCTGGGGTCTGGGTGGTCATTTCTCGGGGATCCTTTCGGCGGCGGTCACCTGGACCGTGTATGGCATGTGGGCGGGACGGGCGGCCGCAACGAGGTTCTCCAGCCGGTACTCGTCCGCCGGGGTCGGCTCGGGCAGCCGCAGCGTGACGTGCAGGCGGGGGCGGCGGTCGCCGGGGACCGGGCCGAGCGGACGCGGGTCCCAGGCGGCGGCGCCGCTCTCGGTGATCTCCGGCTCGACACCGAAGGCGAGGCGTACCGCTTCGGACAGGCCGCGGCGGGTGCCTCGTACGCGATGCAGGTACGCGGCGGCGGCGACGGCCGCGCGCAGCCGCGCGTCCGGTTCCGTGCCGTCGACCTCGGCGCCGACCCAGGTGCCCAGCCAGCGGGCGAAGTCGGCCGGTGCGAGCGCCGGGTCGAAGTAGGTGTGCAGACAGTCGAGGGCCAGCAGGATCGGCGCGACCACCTCGTCAAGCCCCGCGACGAAACGCAGCGCCAGGTCGTCGTCGGCGAAGACCGCGGGGAGCATGCCGCCGATCGGCGCCGAGGACTCCAGACCGTCGATGGAGCCCCTCATGAGCCGTCTCCGATGACGCGGACCCGGTGGTCGAAGGAGAACACCAGCGAGGGGGCTTCCAGGTCGATCCGGTCGGTCGGGTCGCCGCGCTTGCCGGTCAGCGGGTCGGCGGGGTGGAGCTGCACGGCGTCGACGAGTTCGACGCCGGGCACGCGTTGCAGCACCGCGAAGACCTCGCCCGCCTGCACGGGCCGGCCGAACGGCCAGCCGGTGCCGTCCGCGCCGCCGGTGAGCGGGTCCAGATGACGGTAGAGCGCGTCGTGGGCCTGGCGGCGCACCCGGTCGGTGTCGACCCCGCGGAAGGCATGCACGGTGGCGACGACGGTGACGCCCTGGTAGAAGGGCGGGCCGACCGCGAGCCGGGTGCCGATCAGCCGGCGCTCGTCGAGGTGCCGCGTGATGCGCTGCAACAGGGCGTCGCCGGGGACGAGTTGCTCGAAGCGCAGACGTCCGCCGGGGTCGGGCACGGCCTGCGGGACGACCAGGACACGGACCGCGTAGGCGCCGTGCTCGCCCTCCTCGCCCTCCAGGCAGGTGATACGGGCCGTCTCGGGGGCGGCGCGCCGGGCCAGTTCCTCGTAGTCGCGCAGGGTCACGGCCCGCTCCTGGGCGCGCAGCGTGATCGGCGCCCGGGTCTTCGCCTCCTCGACCGTCTCCCCTTCGACGCCGCCCCGGGCGGCCTCCCGGTTGACGACGTCGGCCACGTACGGCACCGAGCTGCGCAGCACCTGGACGGCGCCCCGGGCGACGTTCCCGGCCCGGCCGCCACCGGTGCGGTAGCGGCGGGCGCGGATCACGGCCCCCTTGGGCGCCACCGTCCCGTACTGGCGCATCGTGCCGTCGGCTTCGCGGACGGCGGGCCCGAAGGCGATCTCGCCGGTCGCCGCGTCCAGGGTGTTGTGCCGGTCGGTGGGGCCGGACGCGGCGAAGTGCGGGACGACGTCCCAGTCGACCCAGCCGTCGCGCTCGGCGGTCTGCAACAGCACCGGCGGGGTGTCGCCCACGACGGGGAAGTGGGCGAGCCGCAGCCGCTGCCCGGGCAGACCGGTGGACTCGCCGAGCGCCTCGTCCTGGACGGTCTCGGCGTGGACGGCCGAGGTGGTCCCGCCGAGGGTGAACGCGTCGGCGGACCGGATGGTCGGAGACGTGGTGTAGAAGGGCTGGTCGGACAGCGGTTCGGTGACCCGGCAGCGCAGCCAGCCCGCCTCGTGACCTCCGGTGCGCGACAGCGTGTGCCCGCCCGGGACGTGCAGGACCACCTCACCGGGCCGGTTCAGGCCGCCGGTGCCGTCCCGGTCCACCTCACAGGCGGCCCAGCCGTCCTCGGTCCACGCCTCCCAGACCAGCGGCGGCTGGCGCGGATCGACACCGACACCGTCGACCCGGCTGTCGAGCTCCAGGCCCAGCGCGCAGTGCGGTACGGCGGAGGTGAGACCGAGGAGCATGCAGTCACCGGGGTTCGGTGACTCCGCGAAACACAGCACGTCCTTGCCCTCGGCGAGATCGGCGGTCCGGTCGGTGACCGCGCCACCGCTCTGCTGCACGGCGAGACGACGCAACGAGCAGGGAACCACCGTCAGTTCGCGTTCGGTCGCGAAGACGACGGCCTCCTCGTTCTCGGTGCGCACGGTGGCGGCCTCGGTTCCCACGGGCAGCACGATGGGCTCCTCGTGCGGTGCGGACAGCCAGAACGTGAGGTCCGTACGGGCGGCCGAGGGCGGGAACAGCGTGATGCCGACGAGGTCGAGGAATGCCAGGTGGTTCTTCTCGGGGACACGGTTGAGCCGGTAGACGATCTGGTCGGCCATGTGGGCGACCGTTTCCACGAGGGTGACGCCGGGGTCCGACACGTTGTGGTCGGTCCATTCGGGGGCGCGCTGCTGGATGTAGCGCTTGGCGTCGTCGACGAACTGCTGGAAGCGGCGGTCGTCGAGGTTCGGGGAGGGCAGTGCCATCAGCGGTCGCTTTCAAGGGAGTTGCCCGCGCCGGGGGCGTCGGGCTCCTCGTGGGATGGGATGACGTAGAACGGAAAGACCAGGCTGCGCGGGTTGTTGGTGCCGCGGATCGAATAGCGCACGTCGATGAAGAGCACGCCCTGGTCGGGACCCGCCGTCACCTCGACGTCGTTGACCTCGATCCGTGGCTCCCAGCGGTCGAGGGTGGTGTACACCTCGTGCTGGATCCGGCCCGCCGTCGCCTCGTTGACCGGCGCGAACACCAGGTCGTGGATGGCACAGCCGAACTCGGGCCGCATCGGCCGCTCGCCCGGCGCGGTGGCCAGCACCAGCCGGATGGCCTCCTCGATCTCCCGCTCCCCGCTGACCATGGCGATGCCACCGGTGGGACCGATGCGCATGGGGAACGCCCAGCCGGATCCAACGAACTGTTCGGCCATCAGAGGGCCACCCGCCTACTCCTGAAGAACGTTCCGGCCGTCACGGCAGCGGATACGGCTTGTTGTTGACCAGCACCACGCCCTGCAGGGCGAGCGTGATGGCCCGAATGCCCACATTCGCGATGGAGTTGACCTGCACGCTGCCGCCGGCGGTGAGCGTCGCGGCGCCCACCGCCTTGAGGCTGAGCGCCCCCATCGCGTCGACGGTGACCGCACCGCCGAGCGACTTGAGGTTGACCAGCCCGCGGCCCTCGATGTCGAGCGGGCCGCCGCTCTTGATGGTCAGCCTTCGGCGCGCGCTCAGGGTGAGATCGGTGCCGGCCTCGACCGACACCGACCGGCTGCCCTTGATGGTGACGGACCCCTTGCTGTCCACGGTGATCTCGGTCTTCGTGCGATCGAGATTGATGATCAGCTTGTCGTTGCCGGAGGCGATCCGCACCCCCTGCTTGCGGGCACCGGTCTGCTGGCTGAGCAGGTCCACCCGGTTGCCCTTCCGGTCGGACAGGGTGTGCCGGATCGCCTGCTTCTTCAGCCCGTCGTGCAGTGGTACGTCACTGACCACGGTCGGCTTGTCCTTGCCGTTGTAGAGGCCCCCGATGACGAACGGGTGGTCCAGGGCACCGCGGTCGAAGGCCACCAGCACCTCGTCGTTGACGTCGAACGGGAACACCCCTCCGCCGCCCTTACCGCCGAGCTGCACGGTCCGCGTCCAGTCGCTCTCGTACGCGTCGTCCAGCCAGGGGAACTGGAGCTTGACCCGGCCCTGCTTCAGCGGGTCCTGCACATTCGTCACCAGGGCGTTGGCCACGCTCGGCAGCTTCGGCGCGGTGGCCGTGCCCCCGCCGGACGTGAGGCCGTACAGAGAGCGCCACTGGCGGCCGCTGACGGTGATCCAGGTCTGGTAGTGCTCGTCATAGCCGAAGACGTGCCGCACGGACGTCACCGTGTACTTGCCCTCGAACGGCTTGCCCACGTCGGTCAGCGTGACCGGAACACCGGGCCGCAGCTTGGGGTTGCCGAACACCATGACCTCCAGCTCTGCGAAGGAGGAGGTCACATCATCGGCGAGGGCCTTGGCGGCGACCTTCACCTCGGCCAGGCGGTCGAAGGGTGTGTCGGTCTCGACCAGCTTGGCGGTCTTGAACTTCTTCGCCGTCTTCTGCGGGGTGGTGCCGATGGCGAAGCCGTCGTTGGACGTGGCGGGCGACATGGCGGTGAGCTTCTTCTTCGTCGTGACGTTCCAGCCGCGCGCCTCGGTCTTGGCGACCTGGTCGGCGGAGGTGACCGCGGCCCGGCAGCGCAGTACGTCGACGCCGCCCTGCAGGACGAAGGGGCTCTTGTCGCCCGGCATGCTGGTCGGCGGCGCGGTGGAGGCCGGGTCGGCCTTGGCGAACTGGAACTTCCCCTCGGAGTCCAGCGACATGACCACGTCGTTCTCGTCGGCGAGCCGGGCGAGGAAGTCCCAGTCGGTCACGTTGGCCTGGCTGATGAACTCGTAGACCGTCGTGGTGGGCTTGATGCCGCCCTTCCCCATGCCGATCGGAATGCCGTTCATGGTGGCCAGCTTCTTCGCGATGTCCGCGGCCGTCTGATTGCGGTACGCGGCCACTCTGCGCTGGCGCATCAGACGGTGGCCCATGTCGTAGCCGCGGATGACGGTGAAGGTGCCGGTGCCGTCGTAGTCGGTCTCCATGCCGGTCACCTCGCCGGTCAGCAGCGGGGAGCCTGCGCCCTGGCCGTCGGCGACCGGCGCGAGTGTCACCGGGGTGCCGCACTGGATGCCGAGTTCGCCGAGCACCAGCCGGTCCGGGTCGCGGAAGGTCAGCCGGAACGCGGCCGGCACCCCCGCCCCGAGGTCGACCCAGCAGCCGACGAGGTCGGAGGCGATCTTCTCCGGGACCGGACTGCCGTCCACGGTCACGTGGACGACGTTGGAGTACGAAGGCTGGACCATCAGAAACCCACCTCTTCGGCGGCGGGCAGCACGAGCTCGGTGCCGTTCGACAGCCGGTTCGGGTCGTCGATGCCGTTCGCCTCGGCGATCGCCCGCCAGGCCGCCGCGTTCCCGTACTCCCGCCACGCCAACGACTGCAGCGAGTCGCCGGCGACGACCCGGTGCACACGCTGCGCGGTGAGCGCGCCCGACGTCGGGTTCTGCCCCTTGGTCTTGCTGGGAATCTCGTGCAGATGCACCTGACAGGTGGCGCGGATCGGCACGCCCGTCGTGCCGAACAGGGAGTAACTGGCGTCCACCGAGCTGACGTACGCCGTGAACCGTGCGGTCGAGAACGACCCCCACTGGAACACCACCCACGGCGTGGACGGCTGCTTCGCCGCGATGCTCTTCGTCGTCACCTCGCAGCAGGAGAACAGCGCCTCGACCTTCTTCAGCACCGAATTGCTGGTCGGGTCGTCGGACGAATCGAGGAAGATCTCGACGGTCAACTCACGGGGCTCGGGTCCCATGAACTCCGGGAGGGAACCGTCCCGCACGGCTGCGGTCGGGGTGGTCTTCCAACGGGCGCGACGGCTCAGCGAGAGCGTCGAGGGGTTGAAGTCGAAGTTGAACGTCTTGATCAACCCACCCGGAGTGGTGCTGCGACCGATGGGCGGCTCGTGAATGGCCAGCGTGGCCCTCACAAGACTCTTGCCCGCGCCGCCCTTTCCTGACTTGCCTGCCATGTTCTTCGCCGTTCCCTAGTCCGTGAACCCGTGGTGGGTGATTTCCAGCACCTCCGTGGCCACGGCCGGGCTGGCCGGGTCCAGGGAGGGCCCCTGCCAACTGACCGGGAGCACGTCGAGCAGACCCCAGCGGGCCACCTCCGAGCCGTCCGCGCGCAATGCGGCGATCTGCGCGGTCGGCCGCTTGACCCCCGTGGTCACGGAGGACACCCAGGCCGCGACCTTCGCGGTGTCCGGCGTCAGCGGGCGGGTCAGCCGGATGTTGGAGAAGGTCACGCGGGACGGAAGCTGCCACACGAACCCGTTGTTGCCGCCCTCCTGGCGCTGCTCGATCTCCACCTGCGACGAGAGTCCTTCACACCCGTTGAAGTAACCGAGGCTCTCGCCGTCGATGGTCAGGGTGAAGAAGATGGTGGAGCCCGGGTCTCGATCGGTGGCCATCGGAGATCGGCCTTTCTTGGGGTGTCGTACGGGTGGTGGAGGTCAGCGACGGGGATCGCGCAACTTGCCGATCCGCTCCCGTTCGAGGCGGAGTTCGGTCCGCAGCAAGCGGGTGATCGGCCCGGCCAACTTGTGTGTCAGCTCATCGATCTGGCCCTGGGTCAGAGACCGGGGATCGAAATCGACGGGGGTGTACGTGGGCGGAGCCTCTTCGCGCTCGGCGTGCGAGGGCAGCGGCCGGTGGGGCGGCTCGGTCGCGGAGTACGGGGGCGGGGGGCCGCTCGGCGGCGGTGGTGTCGGAGGCGAGGCGGGTGAGTACGCGGGAGGGGACATCGGGTTGACGACCCGCTGGACCGAGGGGAGGGCTGGGGGCACGGCGGTGGTGGTGGGTGCGGGTGCGATGGTGGCGGGTGCGGGAAGTACGGGAAGTACGGGAAGTACGGGAAGTACGGGAAGTACGGGAGGTGCGGGAGGTACGGGGGAGGCGGTGGAGGAGCGCTGTACCGGCAGGGATACGGGTGGGGCGGCGGGGGCTGCCTTGAGGGGGACGGTCGCTCGGGGGGTGTGGCTCGCGGAATTCGTCGCGGGCGCTGGGGCCGTCGAGTTCGTGGGTTGCGTCGGTCGCGCCGGCTCTGCCGGAAGGTGGAGCCCGCCCGACGGTCGAGGCGTGGGCGTGGCCGGAGCGGATGAACGCTGTACGACGGGAGTGGCGCTGTGCGTCGCGGGGGGCGTGAGCCCCGGGGAAACGCCTCCGGCGGGCAGCGAGTGCGCCGGGGTGTGGTGAGCCGTCGAGCGTTGAACAGCGGGTGTGTCGGGTGCCTGCCGCGGCGGAACGGGCTCGGAGGTGACTCGCTGGACGACGGGGGCACCGAGACCGAGACGGCGTGGGGTCGTGGCGTAGGAGCGAGGAGCGCGGTGCGTCTGCGCGGGCACCTGGGGTTGGGGTGCGGGTGTCGAGGTCTCGGGCTGCCGAACTGCCGAGCGCTGCACGAGGGGCGCGGGGGGCACGGCGGGCCCGGCGACATTCGTACGGGCGATGCCGGGATGTGCTGGAGCAGGAGCAGGAGCAGGAGCAGGAGCAGGAGCAGGAGCAGGAGCAGGAGCAGGAGCAGATGCGTGAGCGGCGAGCGGTCCCGGGGCACCGGTGGGTGTTGCCGGTGACGCACTCGCACGGGGCTGCGGTGCCGGGGGAGTCGAGGGCGTCGAGGAGGCAACGCGCTGGACTGCAGGGACGGTTGCCGTCGGTGAGCTCGGCGTCGACGGCTTCGTAGGTCCTGCGGAGGCCGAACGGCGTCGCGCCGATGGGCCGCTCGCAACGGTGCCGGGTTGAGCAAAGGGGACGGTGGCGAGGCGCCGGAGGACCGGAGCACCCGCGCCGGGGGCCTCGGGGCCGCGCGCTGCCGGACCGCCGTGGGCACCGGCGACTGACCCGCCGACCGACGGTTGCGACACCGCCCGCTGCACCACGGCACCGGCGCCACCGGGCGACCCGGGCACCCTGGTCGACGAAGGTGCCGTTCCCGGTGCCTCAGACGATCGGCGTATCGGCCGGGGTACGAGACTGCCGCCAGGCACGGGAAGGGCCCCGGCTGCCGAGGAACGCTGTACGGCCGGGGCCGGGGCCGGGGCCGATCCGGCTACGGCTCCACCGGGGGCGATGGACGTGCCCCCTGGTGGGCCGACTGCTCCTGCCGACCCAGCCCCGTCGGCACGCCGCGCCGACGGGTGACTCGCAGAGCCACCGCCGGAGCCGCCGGAACGGGACCCGCTCCGGCCGTTGTCGGCTGGTGTGGCGCGCCGCAGCGGTACGGCCGCGGGAGCGGTACGGCGCTGTACGGCGACGGCAGGAGGCGTGGAGGGCAGCAGCGAGGTCAGTGCGCGGGCGGGAGCGAGCGCGCGCACCGGTGGACGCGGCGACGGCGGGGAGGCGGGAGCGACTGGTTCCCCGCCACCGTCCTGCCGGGGAACGACGGGCCCACTGCCCGCCGGGCTGTCTGCCGTGCGCCCTGAGACGGCCAGGGACGAGGGACTTGATCCCTCCACCGCACCCGTACGTTCCTGAGCGCGAGGTTCCGCCACGACGGCACGCTGTACGACGGGGCCGCCCACCGTGGCCGTACCTGACGCGGCGGAACCTGCCGGAGCCGGAGCCGGAGCCGGGGAAGACACCGCACGCTGAACAGGCAGGTCCCCGGACGGGGCTCCCGGCCGGGGAGACTCCGGTCGAGACGGTGCCGCACCTGATGACGACGATCCCGAAGGTGTCATCCCCGGTGCCATCCCTGGTCCGGGGGACAGCGTCCTGGGAGACGTCGTCCCGGACGGAGTCGTCGCACCGCCGGGCGCGCCCGGTCGTGCCGTTGGGGCTCCCGTCGTGCGCTGCACCGCGCGCTGCGCCGGACGTTGTACCGGCGTCGCGTTCGAAGGCGGCACGGACAAGGGCGCGCCCAACCCCGAGCGTCGACGCGGCGAACCCGCAGCAGGGCTGCCGCCCGGAGTCACAGGTGTCACCGGAGCCACAGGAGCGCTCGGTGCCGCCGGAAGGAGAGGCGCCGGTACGGATGCCCCGGCCGACGGCTCGTCACCGACGGACGGCGCCCCCAGCCCCGTACGTCCGGAAACACCCGACGTACTCCGCGTACTCCGCTGGACCGGAAGATCGGACCCGGAGGCAGAACCGTCGCGCGATCGCGATACGGAGACGGGAGGCACGACCGGGCCGGCGGAGGCAGCCGGTGTCCCGGCACCCGGGAGCGTGGCGGCGGGAGCCGATGCCCGGGGAGCAGTGTCCGATCTCCGGGAAGCGCCCACCGAAGCGGCAGAACCGGCCGACGTTCCGCCACTACCACTGTCAGTGCCGCTATCACCACTACCACTGGCACCGTCATTGCCGCCGCCACCGGTGGCCGGGACGGTTGCGGCGGGCGCCGACGGCGGCTGCGGTACGGACTGCTGCGGTACGGACTGCTGAGGTACGGACGGCAACGGCGCGGACGGCAACGGCGCGGACGGCTTCATCGCCGGCAGAGCCCGGCGCTGTACGGCGGGCCTCGCCGGTGCCTTGGTC
>NZ_JBEYFS010000267.1:0-15203 GCF_040634475.1 Streptomyces sp. NPDC007095 | reverse complement strand
CCAACTGCTGACCACTCAAGGCGTGGAACGGGTGGGTCACCGTCAAGGAACCCAAAGACTGCTTGGACGACGCGGCACTATGCCGTGACCGTCGGGATACCCAGAGGGCGCCTCTTGCCGTTCGCCTTCGGGATGTACACACGTCTTACGGGTTTGGGGTTGGATATTGGGTCAGCCAGTATCTGCCGCACCATCTTCCCCCGCTTCTCAGGGGACAGAGCTTTCTGTCCGTCGATCCCCGCTGTCTTCTTTCCGGTGCTGACCTGGCAGACCCGCCTGACACTCGTCAATGTGTTGGCCCTGGACCGCAGCATCAGCTTTTGCAGGTTATGCACCTGCTTCATGTCACCCTTGCGGGCAGCCCTGAAAATCCTCTGACGCAACCGCTTTACATACGCCTCTTCCTGACCCCAATCGATACTGGTCCAGAACTCGGCATCGCCCTCGGGTCCGTTCATCCGGGTTTCGACGGTGGCCAGTTCGGTCAACGCGCCTTCCCTTCAGTCCAACTTGCGCCTCGGTGCAAGTGCTTGCTCATCGTCTCTTCATGGCCTACCTGGTCCACGTCAGCCGCCTTTCGGCTCCAGCCATGGGCTGGTGTCCACCGGGTTATAGGCCGCCAGGTGGAGACTCCTGGTCGGCGACCACTTCCCCTGGGCTTTCGCCCTGGTGGCGTTCGCTTCTTGGGCCATCCTGTTCCCGCACGGGGGTTCGGCCTCCGTTACCTTCGGCTTACCGGCTGACGAGGCCGGACCCGTACGGGGTTTCCGTGTTCCACATCGCGCAGTTACGTCCGGGTGGGGTGCTCCCTTTACGCCGTCCTCCGTGGTGACCTACAGGCCCCTTCCCGATGGGGACCTGCCATGCTGGGCTTCCCAGCCCTAGAGGATTCCACCGCCGAGTGCCGACCATTGAGCGGTGTAAGTCTGACGACGAGTCGACGGGAGTTCGTTTTCACTCACCCTTTCAGACTTCCCCTTCACCTGTAGCTTGCGAATGGCCCGCGAGCCCTTGGGTTTGGCCACCTCCGCTTAGCACCCCGGGATTACTCCCGGCGCACCGGAGGCTGGGGACTGACCGTTGGTCACTGGTCAGGTCCGCATGACACGTCTCCTCTCCTGCGGACTCTGCGTGCGATGTGACTTCACGTCGCACCGGGCGTGCCTTCCCGACCCGCGCGCCAACGCGGGCCTACTCGATGACCAGAAGTCGATCACTCGGGAAGGTACGCCCTCCGCGTTCCGCGAGGCACCCTTCCCGAGGCCGATCCACAGGTCTTGAGCATTGCTCCCCGTGAGCGCCGCGTCCCGCTGCAGGTACTGGCCAAGGTGCGGATCCGCGACCAAGGACGTTGCGTAAAGTGTGGTGCCTCAGGAGAGGAAGTCGACCACACCGCTGGCAGCTCTCCCGAGCCGGAAAACCTGCAACTGCTATGCCGCCGCTGCCACCACGCGAAAACCATGGTCGTGCGCGCTCCGGAAGCCGACTACGTTCTGCGGGCCGTCCGCTTGCCGCTGTGGAACGAGCGCGTCCTGCCCGACGGTCCGGTACGCCTGTGCGACAGCGCAGAGTGGGTGCGAGTGTGGTCCGGACTGGCAGCAGAGCGAAGACGCCGGCTGCACGGGTAGGCGGGCTATTCCGCTAGGGCTGAAGGAGACAACCGTGGTGCTCTGCACCACTCAGACTGGCCGCGGCAGTCGTTGCCTTCCGACCAATACCCGGTCGTGATGAAGCCGGGGCCTATCGGAGGCCCCGGCGAGTGCCGGGCACCCTCTCGGCGGGACGGCCACACGGTATCTCGCCACTGCGGCGCCTGGCCCTGAATCACTCGGAGGGCTGCGGACCCATCTGGCGAGCCATCCGCGCGGCCACCTCCGGGGTCACCAGTTCCACCCGGCGGCGGAAGACGCCTTTCACTACGAAGAATCCGGCGAACTTCTTATACGGGCCGATCTCCCGGCACTCGTACAAGCCGTTGCCAGGGAGCGGCCATCCGTAAGGCTTGCCTCTGCGATCGAGAAACGTGCGCGCGTACACGTACTTCTCGTTCGTGCCGCGGATCTTGGCCACCCAGCCGGTCATAAACTCACAGACGAGACGCTGCGGCGTGATGGACACCTCGGGGAACACCGCGGCGGGATCCGCAGTAGCGATATCGACGGGGATGTCGAGCGCCGCCAGCGCTGCCGCTTTCTGCTCGGCCGTAGCATGTCGTGTACAGACTCCCGGGTGCGGGCCGAGGCCGTACCACTCCATCAGTGGGTGCCGGCACGGATCGCCCTTCAAGGTCATGCACTTGTTCACGCTCTCCCCCGACTTCGCCTGATCCCCAGCCGCTCGGACACGGCGGCGCCGGAAGCGTAACCGGCGCGGCCGCCACCGGATTCAGCAGGAGGGGCCGATCGCCACCTGCACCTTCTTCAGGCGCGCGGCCGGCTCGGCATCGACGTTGTAGCCCGGGTTATCGCTCGCCCACGCCGCTTCGAGGCAGTCGCCAGCTTCCTTCGGGGAGGTCTGCTCCAGCCACTTGAACGTGGACTCGCACGTCGCCGCGTTGTAGTTCCCCAACTCCTGCGCACC
This sequence comes from Streptomyces sp. NPDC007095, assembly GCF_040634475.1. NCBI lineage: Bacteria > Bacillati > Actinomycetota > Actinomycetes > Kitasatosporales > Streptomycetaceae > Streptomyces > Streptomyces sp. NPDC007095. Next base: position 12,623 of record NZ_JBEYFS010000267.1, on the reverse strand, counting down.
GGCGGGCACGTCAGGCACCTTCGCCCAAACAATGATGTCCCGCGTGGGCGGGCAATCCTTCGTCGACGCGGACGGCTTCAGCTTCGCTGTACGAGGCGCGCTGTGGGCGGGCCTAGCCGCGGAATGGGTGGGCGTTGCGGGGCCACCAGGGTCATGGGCGGTAAGCGTCGGCCTCGGTGTGCCGCTGCTGCAGGCGGCGGTCAACAAGACGGCGGAGACGGGCAGGATGAAGCGGCGCACTCGAGGCCCCCCAAGGCAGTGCAGTAAATGTGTGGGGCCACAGTGGCAGCCGATCACGGAGCGCGGGCAGATGTTGCCGGAACGTGACGACGGGTTCGACACCTCGGTGACTGCCGCAGGCTCGACAATGCACGACGCCCCGCCGTCCGGACGGTACAGGTCTGGAGGCGGGGCGACGGCCGACGCATACCCGGCCGGTGGATGTATTGACCGGGTCTTCTTCGTGCGTCGTTAGGCGGGAGTGATGTTCTCCGCCTGCGGGCCCTTCTGGCCCTGCGTGACGTCGAACTTCACCTTCTGACCTTCCTGCAGCTCACGGAAGCCCTGGCTGGCGATGTTCGAGTAGTGGGCGAAGACGTCGGGGCCGCCGCCGTCCTGCTCGATGAAGCCGAAGCCCTTTTCCGCGTTGAACCACTTCACCGTGCCTGTAGCCATGTGCCTGTCTCCTTCGAGGGGACTCGTATCGGGCCCCGCACCGTGCGGGATCCGGAGGTGATCGCCCTGGTCCGGAGAGGCGTTGAACAGCAAAAACGCCCGTGAATGCGATCACGGGCGAACGGGACTTCGGAACCACGACTGCTGATCACGACGCTACACCGGCCGGTGAGACTCAGGCCACCGGAACACGGAGTCGGCCTCGCAGGCTGCGTTCGTCACCACTCAAAATCCCGAGGTCGGGGTAGGAGCACACGCGCCGCCGACCTCGGGTTGCCTGACATTCGAGGCCCCGGGACTGGAGGACCAGGGCGCGCATTGGTCGGGCACCGGCCGGGACATCACCCCGGCCGGAGCTGAGGGGTCAGAAAGCCCCGTCGGCCGAGTCGAGCAGCTCGTCGACCGTGCGCTGCGTCCAGGCATCGGCCTTGTTCAGCTCCGGGTTCTTCCGGAGCAGCAGCAGGGCCGCCTCAAGGGCCTCGAGCCCCGCACCGGTCCGCGCGGCGTCCGCTTTCGACAGCGAGCCCCTACGTCGCTTCACGGGCGGCTTCTGGACGGGATTGGGAGGCGACGCGACACCCTGAGTCTTGTGCAGGACCCGAGGGGCCACCGCAGGCTCTGGTGCCCTCACAGCCTTGCCCAGCCACGCCGGACGCTCCACGGCAGGCGCCTGCGGGTTGTCCTCACGCAGACGCCGCGCCCGCTCCCCGTACCTGCGGGCCAGCTGAGGCTCATCGACGAGCATCGCCGTTTTCTCCAGCCGCGCCGCCTCCGTTTCGACCTCGGCAGGAAGTCAGAGCTGCCGACGGTGGAGGAGCTAATGGTGACCGCTCCCTATCACGTGCAGAGCAAGCAGGTGCCGCGCTTCGAACGGGAGTGGAGGGCGGCTTTGTGGCGGGGCGTGCGCCTGCGAGATTGACAGCCGCCCACCAAGAGCGTCATATTGATTACACGAAACAGCGGTAAAAAAAATGGTGGGCGGCGGAAGGCACCCTCTTTCGAGGGTGTCGCCCCAGGGCGGCAACCCCGGCCGAACGTCCCGCCGACCACCTTCACCAACCCATCTCACCCTGCCGGCGCGTGAGCGCCGGAGGAACAAGAGGAGCAGGCCTCAGTATAGGGCCGCGGCCCGGACCGGAGAGTGCAATGTCCAAGCCCCTGAACCCGCAGCGTCGCGTCGTCGGCGGCCGTGCCGTGGTCAACCGCGACTGGATCCGCGAGTTCACCGGCGCCAGCGTCGGCACCGCGGCCCGCTGGTACAAAGTGCGCGACGAGCAGCCCAAGGAGCACCGCCACCCGGAGAAGGAGCGCTTCGACGGGACCGACTTCTACGACGAGCAGCAGTTCCGCGCCTTCTACACCTGGTTCCAGCAGGACAAGGCAAGCAAGGTCCTCAAAGCCGACCCCGAGCTGTACGAGCTCGTCCCGGAGAACGTCGTCTCCATCAACAGGGCCGCCGAACTGCTGAACTTCAGCGGGGCCTCGGTGATCCGCAAGTACCAGCAGGCGAACCCCGGCTATTTTCCGGACTCCGTCGGCGAGGTCCAGGGTCCCACCGGCCGCATGATCCAGGCCTTCCGCGTCGGCGACCTGCAGGACTTCGACCGAGGGCGCACCGGGGAAAAGCTCGGCAAGGCCGGCCGCCGTCCGGGACCGCAGCCCGATGCGCCCGTCGGCCGCCCCTCGGCCCTCGAGGAGGTCCTCGCGTCCGAGCTGAGCGCCCGCGCCTGCGGTGAGTTGCTTACCGCCACGCAGCTCGCCGAGCAGTTCGCCGCTGAGGCGATCGAGCGCGACGGCTACCACCCGGGGCTGGCCGCGGAGCTCAGCGTGCAGTACGGGGGGCCGCAGCGTTCGTGGGAGTACGTGGTACGCAACGCCCTCGAGCACCACCCCACGCCCGCGGCCGCGCCGTCCCGCTCTGAAGCCGACCGGCGGACGGACGTCGCCCTAGCCGCCCTGCGCGAGCGCGGGGACGTCCGGGGCCTTGCCGCCTCCCTCGCCCGCGAGCACGGCGGCAGCCCCGATGTCTGGTCCCGCGCCGTCAACGCCGCGCGCGCCCAGCTCACCGAGCCGACCACCTAACCCGCCCAGTCCAAGGACCGCCCACCATGCCCCGTTACCAGATCCGCGACACCGCCACCGGCCAGCTCCTCGCCCTCGGCCTGGCCGACTACGCCGCGGCCGAGGCCGCCCTGGACCGCCTCGACGACGAGCTGGAGCAACAACTGTGGCGCAACGGCGAAGGCGCCCGCCGCATCCGCTTGCGCCTGGACATCGAAGAGCTCACCGCCACCGGCACCCCCCAGGCGGTCGGTCACCACGTCCTCCTACTCGGCACCGAGGACCAGGCCGACGAGTTCCCCCTCCTGTAGCCAGTCGCCCCGCGCTACGCGCTGATGACGTTGTCCGCAGAGCTTCATGATGGAGCCCTCATGCCCCAGCCTGGTCGCACTCTTCACGTAGTCATCGACCCACTCGTGCCTGCTGAAGACGCTGAACTCATTGCCGGCATACCGCCAGAACTGCTCCCGCCACCCGAGGGTCCGGTGCCCGACCGTCCGGCGTGGGCCGGTCGCCCGCCCAAGTGGCATGAACGAGGGGACTCCTACCGGTGGTTGAGCTACCGGGACGGATACCGGGCCGCCGCACGCAGCCGCGGGCTCTACCGCATCGTCGAACAGGTCACCTTGCCCGAAGAGTTGAAGCCGTACCAGGAACGCCTCGATCAGCTCACCACCATAACGATCAAGGACGAGGTGGCACAGGCGTCACTCAACGACGAAGTGTGGGCAATCACGCAACTACTTCGATCCCACGCGAACTTGACACACAAGTTCAGCTCATTGCAGGAACTGGACGACGAGAGTGAGACGGCCCCACAGCAGGATGCCCCTCTGCACACGCTCGCGGCCGCGCTGGACGCGATCGCCGACCGCATCCGACGCCTCGAGCACTACATAGATACGGTGCAGCAGGCCGAGCACGCGGAACAGCGCGCCCTCCTCCGGCCCGTCGTCCGCGAGCAGGCCGACCGCCACAGCAATGAAGCACTAGATTTGCTCGCCCGCGCGAGCGCCGGCTCCCTCGCCCCCGACCTGCCTCAGCTGACACGGGAGGCACGTACACGCCTCCACACGGCTGCGGCAGAAAACCGCGCGCTCCAGCGACAGGCTCTCGAGCTGGTCGAGAGCATCAACGCACTCGGCACCAACGCTCCCCCCGACTTGGCCGCAGCAGCGCCGCACCTCACCGCCTGGCTGCACAGCCAGGACCCACCAGCCATCAATGCGCAGAGAGGTGGTCCTGGTCAGCCGCAAGGTTGACCGATCTCGCCAGGCCAAGGCTGCGGGTCCAAGGACCACGCCTAGGCGATGCACGCAGCCAACACCGCCGTCAACCTCCAGCGGCCCCTGCCTGCGGCCCCACCGACTACGACGTGCGCTCCAGCGGCAGCACCGCATGCTCGTCGAGCAGCACGCCGTCTGCTACCCGACCCCGGCGCGGGTCCTCGCCCTGCCCTGACCGCCCCAACCACCGTGCCACGCCCGGCACCCGAGTGAAGGGCGCAAGATCGGCGCGGCACAAGAACCACCGGTGAGCGCTGTTTGTGGCACTGGCGCCACGCCGCCTGCGGCTGGCCCTGGATGCGCCGCCCGTGCGGGCGGCCGAGTTCATACTCGCGCGAGGACGGACTCCGGCGAAACGCGTGCCAGGCAGATGTTCTGGCCGGACTGCGGCTTCACTTTGCACAGAGGCCGGTTTCGTCGTCCGCGCCGCAACAGCCCACTTCGCTCGCACCGATTAGTGGAAACAGCGAGCAGGTATGTCAGCATGCCTGCGTGAAAGTCAACGTCTTGGGCTTTGAGCCCAATCGGGTCGCGCAGCACGTGGCCTGTTCTGCGGGAAGACACCGCCCGTAGGTAAAAGAGCACGACCGGTGGACGCGCAGCGGTGGCAATCCAGCCACACGCGGCGGCTTCAGGGATCACCAACACAGCCTTTGTTGACTCTCTGGAGTGGAGCACTCGCATGGATCTTCGATGGACTCTCATCCTGGCAGCACCAGTGCTCCTCGCGCTCCTAGCGTGGTTCTCTTGGTTGCTGTTCAACCTCATCATCGCCAAGTGGTTCGGCGTCGAAGGACTCAAAGCCACACCTGCTGTCGCGCGAGCCTTCACACCGAGCGATTGGGCGGTCCTGCCCCCTCGCCGCCAGCCGAGCCCGCCTTCCGCACCAGCGCCCGGCACGGAAGGCGGCTGCCCATGAGCCGCCGTCCACCAGGCAGCAGGCACGAACTCATCTCCGTCCGCACGACCGAGTCCTTGGCCGTCAGACGGGCGACGGGCATTCGTCTGGGAAGACCGCGATCATGCCCCGACGATGTCCTGTCAGACGTCGTTGCCTCCCGCGCCTGTGGCATGAAGCTGATCGACATCGCCGCTGGCTTGAACAAGTCCGGCACCCCTACCCCGGGAGGAGGAACCCGCTGGTACCCGTCACACGTCTCACGTCTCCTGCGCACCCAAGACGCCGCGCGGCTGCTGGCTGACCTCGCAGCAACGGCTGCTTGACCGAGCAGCGGGCCGTCCCAGGACGGCCCGCCCGGCTGCCGCCCTCGTACCGGACGTTTCTGGCGGTGAGTGGGCTGGCGGCATGCGGGCGGCTTCGTCTGGCACCTCGCCGGTACTGACGCGGTGCGCCGGTACGAGGGCGCGGACGGCTTGGCCGAGTACTTTCCCGGGGAACTGAGTGACGACCCGGCGGGCCGTGTCCAGCAGCTCGGCCACGATGAACAGCACCGCGCGCCAGCAGGCCTGGGCGGACTCGACGTGGAAACGGACGAAGTGAAGGCTCCTTTCCCTGGCAACGGCTGAGCAGGCCGTCCCCCCGCCATCCACGCTTTCAGGCTCGATGGCAGAACGGCGGCAACAGACCGTCGCCAGGCCAGAGGGCCTGCTCGGCCACGAAGGGGGCGAGGAACATGTCGACCTCGGCCAGGACGACGGCTCGATCGGCCGACCCGTAGGCGATGAAGTTGCCAGCCGCAGCGTCGTAGGCTCGCACCTCACTGTGCGGGCCGGTGCAGATGAGGGCACGCGCGATCTCGGGCAGGCCGAGGCTGAGGGCATCGCACTCCCCCGCACGGGCAAGCTGCAGCAGGTCTGCGGTGACATCCTCCCAGTCGCCGACCGCTGGCCACTCAGCGCCGCCGTTCAGTTCGTGGGTGAGGGTGGCAAGCGGGATGATCTCTCCCGGCCGGCGTCCTTGAGTGAGGCGATCATGGATCTGTACACCGTCGGGCTGCCGTACCCGCGGGTGGAGCAGAGTGGCGGCGGCCACCAGGGTGGTGTTGATCTCCTGAGCACCGAGGCCGGGGTAGTACGGCTCGTGAGCGAAGAGCAGGTATACGTCCAGGGTGCGGACGGCGTGGTCGGGTTCGGGCTGTGTCATGGGGTGGCGTCCCTTCAGCGGTGAAGTGCCGTGCGTGTGATGAGGCGTTGGCCGTGTCCTCTGCTCGGAGGCGGGCGGGTAGGGGCCCAACGGCCGCTCTCGCGTATGGCCCATGTCGGCTCGGCCGTCTTCGGTGTGGGTGCGCTTCAGAGTCTGGGCGGCCTGGTCGGCGAGCTGGACCATCAGCCGCTCGCGGGCAATAAGTTCGACCGAGGCCGAGCGGGTGTCCTGCACTTGGAGCAGGCCGGCGGCGTCCCACAGCGTGTGTTGGCCGATCTCGGCTGAGCGGTCCAGCTCGTACCGGTCACTGCCGACGGCGGCCTGGACGAGGTAGGTGTGCAGGCCGGCGAGGCGCTGCAGGCACTGGCAGGCGCCGACGCCTTCGACGCTGCGGACGTGTTCGCGGGCCCGGGCGTCCAGGTGGCCCGGCAGGTGCTCGGCGAGTATCGGAGCGAGCACCATTCCCGGCAGCGACGGGAACGCCGTGGCCCATCGCGAACAGGCCTGCGAGCAGGCTGATGAGGGCAACGGCAGCGGCGGAGAGCCGCAGGGACCCGGGGATGGTGGGGGCCAGGGCGAGGCGGTGGGCGGGGTGCCTGGTCAGCCAGCGCAGGGCCAGGCGTTGCATACGGCTCGCGACGGGGGTGAGAACCCCGATCTGATGGGGTTGCTCGGGCGGGGTGCCGTCACCGGGAACGGTCCAGGCGAGCCAGCCCCACCGGGTGCGTTCGTAGACGAGGACGGGTTCGCACTCGGCCGTGCAGGTGTGGTCGCGGACGTGGCCGGTTCGCAGGGCGCGTGAGCGTTCCGCCTCCCACCGGCCCGGGTCGAGGGTGAAGGGACGCCGGTGCTGGCCGGCCGCGGTCGGCGGTGGTGTGCGGAGCGTGTCTGTCACGGGCTGCTTCCTTCCAGTGGGTCGGTCAGGCGGAGGCGCACGTCCTGCAGCGGCCGTCGCCGTCGGGGTGGGCGCGCCGGGGCGTCGGGCCCGGGCAGGTGCGGCACAGCGGCCAGCCGAGGCAGGCCGGGCAGAGGTCTTCGCCGGGGGCGGTTGCGGGCACGCCGCAGCCGGCGCATTCGACGAGGGCCCGGTAGGTCAGGGCCTCGGTCACGGTGCGGGCGGCGGCCCCTGCCGATGACCGCTCTGTTGTTGCCGACGCGTGCGGCTCGTCCCACGGGGGTGCATCGTGGTGGTCCGCTGCGGTGGCGGGCGGCGGGTAGGCCTGGGCGGCGCGGAGCCGGGCGGCGATGATCGCGCCGACCGAGGTGCGCACCGGGTCCGGCAGGGGCCGGTCGGTGATGACGTGGCGCAGTTGCTCGGGGCTCCAGCCGGCGTCCATCATCACGGTCGCCACGCGGCCCTGATCGGTCAGCGGCTTCCCGGTCAGCAGGAGTTCAGGACGGCTCGCTCCGATCTCGAGCAGCAGCCGGATCCCCGGATGCATCTCGTCTGCCGGGGGCGGCGGTGCCGGGGACGCTGTCGCGTCCGGGGGGTCCGTCCTTCCGTTCGTTGGTGCGGCGTCGCTGCGGTCGCACGGACGGAGGGGGTTGGTCTTCTGCTTGTTGGTCTTCTTAACGATGGTGTTCTTAGTGGACCGATCAGCCAACGTAGGGTTATCCACTGGTGGAAAACCCGACTCTGGTTGTGACCTGCGGCTTTGCAGGCTGGGCAGGTCGGTGATGAAGTACGCAGCCCCGCCGAGCATTCCGTCGGGATCACGTTCGCGCTCGCGGACCAGGAAGCCGTGTTTCTCCAGCTCCTTCAGCCCGCTCTTCACCGCTGCCTCGCCGTCGCGGCTGCGGCGGGCGATGTCAGCGACGGTCATCCGCCAGCCGTCCCGGTGCGTGCTGAGCAAGCCGAACAGCCCCTTGGCCTTGAAGGACAACTGGGTGTCGCGCAACAGGCCGTTAGCGATCTGTGTGAACTGATCAGCCGCCATCACGCCACGGCGGACCCCCGCCTGGAACCCGCTGTCGTGCCCGGCCCTGGGGACCGTGCTCACCAGGCCGGCTTCGATCAGCGCGACATCCAGGCTGGCCGGGCGGTCGGTGATGCAGTACACGATCTCGCCGAGTGTGCCGTCCGGGCGGCGCAGGCGTTCACGGATCAGGTAGCCGTGCGTCTCCAGCTTCTTGAGGCCGGCACGCACAGCTTCTCGGCCGTCGGGGCCCAGGCGGACCAGGTCAGCGATCGTCACCTGCCAGCCGGTGACGTGGGTGCTGATGTACCCGAAGATCCCCTTCGCCTTGTAGGACAACCGGCTGTCCCGGAACAGGCCGTTGGCGACCTGGGTGAACTGATCAGCCGCCATCACGCCCCGGCGGACCCCTGTCCCGAAGCGGCTCACCGCCATGCCCCCGATGCGGGCAGCGCCCAGTGGCCAGGGCAGCGCACCGGGCCCGCCGAAGTGGGGCAGTCGTCGGTCCTGGGTGCGCGGGGGTGCGTGTGTTCCATGCCGTCAGCTCATCCGCCGACCCCGACCAGGCTGACGGCCACGAGCCCCGACCACCGGTCACGATCCGGCAACGTAGCCGTCTAGCTGCCGTGGTCGGGCTCGTGGCCGGGCCGACCACGCCGCCTTCCCCCGGTGCGCAGCGGTTGCGCACCGACTGCGCAGCCCCGGTAGGCCGGTGCGCAATCGGGCTGCGCAACCGGCCGAGGATCCTGCGCAGTCGGGTTGCGCGGTGCGGCTGCGCAGTCGGCCCGAGGATTCCTGATCTTCTCGTGCGCAGGTCCGGTTGGAGCACTGCGCAGGCGCCCTGTGGGCTCCGGACGGCTTGCGTCTGCGCATCGCTGTGCGGGTCCGTTGGCCGGGCGTCACATGGTCGCCCGACGGTCGCTGGCCCGGGGACTGTGGGCCGGGCGCGATGTCCTGTCCTGGGCTCACGGCTAGCCCGTGGTCGGGCCTGTGGTCGGGCCGACCACGACGCCGACCACGGGCTTCGTGTCCCCATCGTGACCGTGGTCGGGGGTTCGTGGTCGGTGGTCGGGTCGGGGTCGGAGGGTTTTCTCGAGGTCAGCAACATCCGTTCTGACCTGGGAGTTTGACCATGTCCCCTGGCAAGCAGGCCTCGGAGAGCGAGGCTGCTGCTCCGATGGCGGCTGGCGCCCGGCTGGAGTCGATGCGGCGCCGCGTCCGCCTTTCACGCCTGGCGGTTCTGACCGCGATCGCGGCCGGCCCCGTCGCCCTGTGCGTCGCCGTCGCCTCCACCCCGACCACGGTCCAAGCGGCTACCCCGTCCAAGCCCACCGCCGTGCGCACCGCGGCGGTCGCCGCCGACCCGGGCGGTTATGCGCAGCTGTTCGTCAGCGTCTGGCTGCGCAGCCGCGCGGACGATGCCACGAGTGCGCAGGCGCGGCTTGCGCAGTCGATGGCGCCGGATGTCGAGCTGCCCGCCCCAGCCGCGGGCGCGGGTGCGCAGTCGAAGCCGGAGTCCGTGACGGCGGTGCGCAGTGCGCAGCGCGAGGGCGGCGCGTGGTCGGTGACGGTGGCTGCGCAGTACGCCGACGGATCGGTGCGCTACTACGCCGTGCCGGTGGCCGCCGACCCGGCGGGCGCCTCGTTCACGGTGACCGGTGCGCCCGGCGTGGTGGCCAGCCCGGCCCGGGCCGAGGTGCCGAAGTCGTCGTACGGCGTGACGGTCCCGGAGGGTGATCTGTCCTCCGCCGCCGGGGAGTTCCTCGCCGCCTATCTGACCGGTGCCGGCGAGGTTGACCGCTATCTCGCGCCGGGGGTGAAGCTGTCGGCCGTCTCCCCCGCCCCGTACACGGCGGTCGCGGTGCAGCGGGTGTCCGCCGTCGAGGAGGCCGCGGCCGCCACGAAGGTGCCGGCCGACGGCACGGCGGTGCATGTCCTCGTCCAGGTGGAAGCCCGGGACTCCGGCGGTCGCTGGCCGCTGGGGTACGAGCTCATGCTCAAGGCCCGCTCGGGCCGGTGGGAAGTCGCGGCACTGGAGTCCGGAACCGCCCAGGACGGGGGTGCCCGGTGAACACGGTGCACAGCTTGATGCTCGCCGGGCAGCTCAACGACCTCGGCAACTCGTGGATCAACATGTTCAAGGAGTGGGCGACCAAAGGCCTGCAGGCCGGTCTGGTCTGCCTCGTGGTCGTCATCATGATCCAGAAGTTCAGCCTCAAGGCCGGGATCGGCGCCCTGCTCCTGATGGTGATCGCGCTGGGCCTGTACAACTCGCGCAACGACCTGGCGAACATGTTCACCGACGAGGTGAAGAACCCGGCCAAGGGCGCACCCGCCATCCCCGGCATCGTGCGCAGTACCGATCCCCTCGTGCGTGACCACTCCGCCGGCTCGGGAGGCTGGCTGTGAGCGCCGCCGCCCAGGTACGGATGGGACGCTTTTACACCTCCGCCCGCCGCCACCCCTGGGTGCTGGGCAAGGTGGCGGACTGGCGCATCCCCCTCGGCCCCTACACCCCTGCGCAGATCGCGGTCGCCGTCGGCGGCGGCTTCCTTCTGGTCAAGACCATCAGCTGGTGGTCGTGGATGGGCCCGGTGCCGATCGCAGCCTGGGTTCTGGCGATCTGGGCGGTACGCCGCCCGAAGATCCGAGGCCGTGCACCGATGCAGGCGGCCCTGGGCTTGGTACTGCTCGGCTGGCAGCCGCGCGGCGGACGGGTCGGCGGCCGCGCCGCCCGCGACCGCGCCCCCCGCACGCTGCTCGGCGGCTTCACCATCGAGGACGCGTTCGCCTCCGTCGCAGCGGCCGCACCGCTCCGTGCGCCGCGGCGGCCGGCCGGCTGGACACCGACCACGCCGCGATCGTCCACGCGACGCCGCACGACGCCAACTCCTCCTGCGGCGCCCTTGCGGCCGGTGTCGGGTGTGCAGCAGCTGCTCGCGCTCGCCCAGCAGGGGGGTGTGCGATGAGGGTGCCGATCCGTCACATCGCCGGGCACCTGGTCTGGTCGACGCACGGCAGCGTGTGGGCGCTCTACCGGCTGCACCCCGGACCGGACGCGCGCGGCCGACGCGAGGAGACCGTCCAGGGCACCTACGTCCCGGCCGCCGTCCGCGACGAGCAACTCGCGAAGATCACGCACTTGATCCGTTCCCTGACCGGGGCGCCGCGCCTGTTCGGGCTGTGCGCACAGGTCGACCCGGGCGAGATCGCCCTGCGCATGATCGAGGGCATCGAGCCCGGCGACCAGCCCCCCGCCAGTACGCACCCGTGGGTGGAGAACGTCGAGGCCACCCTGGACCTGCTGGGTGAGCAGGAGATGCACCGCCGCACGCTCTGGCTGGCGGTGCCGCTGCAAAACGACGTCACCGGCGGGCAGGTGACCGCGTCGCTCGGCGCGATGTGGGCGGACGTCGCGCCGATGCTGGGCATGCGTGCCGCCCCGGTGGCACGACGCGAGGTGACCTCCTACCGCGAGCAGGCCTCCCGGGTGGAAGCCGCGCTCGCCGGCGGCATCGCCTTCCGCCCGGCCCGCCCGGCGGAGATCGTGTGGATGATCCAGCACGCCCTCCACCGCGGCCTGGGCGAGCCGCTGCTCACCGAAGCCGAGACCAGCGACCTGTACGGAGGGCAGCTGAGGGCAGGGACGCTGCACTCCCCCAGCTACGCCGACCTCGGCCAGGTCCGCCTGCAGGAGGGAGGCGTCGATCCCGCGCTCGACGACGCCGAGGACCTGGCGGGCGCGGACCGGATCGGCCGGTCGGGGCGCACGGCGTGGTGGCGGCTGAAGACGTCGTCGCCACTGCGGCGGCGGTGGCTGCAGGTGGAATCCGACGCCGGGACGGGCTATCAGGCACAGCTGGCGCTGGCCGAGTGCCCGCCTGCCGTGAGCCAGGACGCAGCTGACCTGTTCGCGCAGCTGGAGACCCTGGACTTCCCCGTCGACTACACCGTCGACCTGACCCTCATGCCCGCGGAGAAGGCGCGGGATCAGGTGCGACGCAAGAAGACCGAGCTCATCGACCAGGCCGATCAGTACGACGCCCGCCCCACCGGCATGCCCGCCTCCCTGACCGACGCCGCCCGCGACCTGGGCGAGCTGGACGCACGCCTGTCGCGCACCAGCGTGGAAGTCGAGGTCCAGTCGGTGACGGTCCTGACCGTGTGGGGGCCGACTGCCGCAGTCTGCGACGCCCGCGCCCGGGCCCTGGCCGCGCTGCTCGGCGGCGCCGACTACCGGGCCGTGCGTCCGGCCGGGCTGCAGGAGGGCACTGTCACGTTGTTGGGTGTGTGGAGATCTGGCGGCGTGTCAGGGTGTGGTGTTGCTGGGTTCCGGGCCCTTGGTCAGACCGTGGTGGGTCGGCCGGCAGCGCCGGTGATCTGGTCCCAGACGGCGAAGCGGATGGTCATCTCGGCTCGGTGGTCGGGGGCGGTCATCAGGTGGCGCTGGGGCCGGAAGTGGGGTGAGATGCCGCTGAACGCGGACAGGAACCGCTGTGCTCCACCGATGCTGCGGAAGCCCTTCATCGCGCGTTCGCGCTGCCGGGTGGGCTGGTGGGAGTTCTCGGCCCGGTTGTTCAG
>NZ_JBEYFS010000266.1:0-15515 GCF_040634475.1 Streptomyces sp. NPDC007095 | reverse complement strand
GGCAGGGTGCTGCCGGTCGGAACAGTCCGCAGACCGGCCTGGATCACGCGAAAATGGTCACTAGCCGCCTGTAGGCATTACTTGGGGCCGGCCGGCTGCGCCGCACGCCGCACGCCGCAGCCGACGCCGTGCCTGAGCCACCTGGCCCGGCTACTGGGCCACGACCGCGACCGGCTGGAGCGGCTCGACGCCGAACGGCTGATCGCAGAAGCCGCGCGCGATGTCGGCGTGGACTCCGACTGCCCCCTCACCCACCGCGTCCAAGGGCAGCTGGACGGCCGTCCGTGGCTCGCGACGATCTCGTACTACGACGTGCCGCGATACGAGCGGCTGCTCCAGGGGGCCTGCTGGATCGTGATCGCCTACCTCTCCGGGATGCGCGACTCGGAGGCTAAACACCTCCAGCGGGGTTGCCTGAGCGTCCAACGCGATCCCACAGGCCGCGTCTACCGGCACCGCTTGCACAGCCTCGCTTTCAAGGGCGAGGACGCCCACGGCGCTCAGGCCACCTGGATCGTCACCGCCCCGGTCGCCCGGGCCGTCGCCGTCCTTGAACGCTTCCAACCGTCCGACCAGCCCTACTTGTTCGCCCCGCCGCTGACCTCCCGCAGCTACCGTCAACGCCGCAGCCCTTTCGGTGTGCTGGACAGCAACGCCACCAACACAGACATCACCGACCTGATCAGGTGGATCAACGACTACTGCACCGCACACCAGCGCGCGGATGGCATCCCCCCGGAGCGCGGGCGGGTGCCGCACCTGACCACGCGGCGGTTTCGGCGGACTCTGGCCTGGTTCATCGCCCGCCGCCCCGGCGGCACCATCGCCGGCGCGCTGCAATACCGCCACCAGGGGATCCAGATGTTCGAGGGCTACGCCGGCACCAGCGACTCCGGGTTCCGCGACGAGGTCGAAGCCGAAGAGGCCCTCGCCCGCGGCCAGTTCCTCGCCGAGATGGGCGCCGACAGTGACCGTCCGGCACTGGCCGGACCGGCAGGCGCGGAAGCCGAGGGCCGGCTCGCCGAGTTCGCCCGCCACACGGTCTTCGACGGCCAGGTTGTCACCGACGAAGCCCGCCTGCGCCGCATTGTGGCCCGCCATGACCCGCACGTGTACCCGGGGACCTTCGTCACCTGCGTCTACAACCCCGACCGCGCCCTGTGCCGCGCGCCCGCCGACCCCGGCCAACAGCCGGTCCTGGCCGACTGCCAGCCCCTGGCCTGCAGAAGCACCGCCCTCACCCCCGCCAACCACCAATCCCTCTCCAGCCACCTCACTCAGCTGGAGGGCGCCCTGGACGACGGCGCCCGCCTTGCCCCCTACATCCGACACCGTCTTCAGGAACAGCACCGAGCCACGGCCGCGTTCCTTGCCCGCCACGATACGGAGCCTGCCGAGTGAAACGAGCCCTGCCCGACGCTGACACCGTCAAGGCCGCCATCGACACCGTCCTTGACGAGGCGTCCGCCAGCGGACGGAGGCCAACGGTCACCGCCATCGAGCGGCACCTCGGCATCCCCCACGCCACCTTCCACCGCCACTACGCCGACCTGATCGACACCCACTTCCGGCCCCGGATCCCTGCGGCCCGCAGCCAGACGTGCACGGACTGGCCGAAGACCGACGAGCCCAAGGAAGAGAATCTCCGCCGGCTACGGCAGGAGAACACCGACCTGCGCCGCACCCTCGCCCTGTACGAGGAAGCCATCCGGCAGCTCACCCTTGAAAACCACGCCCTGCGCGGCGCCAGCACCGTCATCCCCCTGCCCGCCCGCAGTCGAATCTCCCCGCAATCCCAGTCATGACCGGTCCTATCCGGGGCTGCCCAGCGCGCGAGGAACGGCGGCACCGCGTAGATGTGACAGTGTGGCCCTGACACCCCCGATCACACCGATGCTCGCCGAAGCCCGGCGGCAGCTGCCCCCGGATGAGGCACTGCCACAGGAATGGATCGCGGAACAGAACGCCGGACGGCTTCCGGGCCATCCTCTTCGCGCGCCCCGGACTCGTCATGCTCCAGTCCCGCCAGGGCGCAGGCGCAGGCGCGGACCTCACCGGCGCCTTCCCTGACCTCGCCACCGCGGCCACCGAGCTTGGCGAGGCGCTCGTGCTGGACGGCGAGCTCGTGGTGCCCCACGAGGGGCGGCTGCACTTCGGCGAGCTGCAGCGCCGTGCGCGTCGCCGGGGCCGCAGCGCCGTCCAGGCCGCGGCCGAACGGCCCGCCCATGACCAGGGGCTCGGTCGCTCACGCCCTCCAGGTGGCATCGGCAGAGTTGACCGGATGCCGCCTCCGTTTTACGCTCGATCCTGTACGGAGACAGCCTCCGTTTTGTCGTCCTGCGGCATCGCGTCAGGCAGGAGGGCCATGAACGTCGAAGGGTAGCGGGGGCGCAGGTAGCGCAACCGTGTGGCCCGCCTGGAGGCAGCGCAGCGTCATTTCCTGCGGTTCGGGGTCGACACCTCGCTGGAGGTGGTGATGCCGGCACCTTGGCCGACTCCTGGCGTCACCAGGCGATGACCGCTCGCGGGCGACTTCGGCTGAGCCTGGGCTTTGCGTTCCTCTCCGTCCCGGGGGTGCCGGTGACCGCGCCGCGGATCCTCCGGCCTCAGGAGAGGTGAGGAAAGACCCGTCACAGAACGGGGGGTAGTACGGGCCGGCGAACATCCGTCGGCGCAACAGGAAAGGACATGTGAGACCCATGAAATCCTGGCGATTCCACGGAACGGGCAAGCCTCTGACACTGGATGAGGTGGACGCGCCGCATGCGGGTCCGGGCGAGGTCGTCGTCGACGTCAAGGCCGCCGGCCTGTGCCACTCGGACGTGAGCGCGCTTGACGACCCGGGATGGATGAAGTCGTTTCCGCGACTGCCGATGACGCTCGGGCACGAGAACGCCGGCGTGATCAGCGAGGTCGGCCCCGGAATGGACCACTGGAAGGTGGGCGACCGGGTGGGACTGGCGCCGTCGATGCCTGACGGCGACGCCATCGGCTACGGCGCCTGGGATGGCGGCTACGGACCCAAGGTGCGCGCCACCGACTCGAACCTGGTACGGCTGCCGGACGAGCTCTCCTTCGAAATGGGGGCGATGGCGACCGACGCGGGCCTCACTTCCTACCACGCCATGGTGGCGCGCGGCGGAGTGAAGAAGGGGATGCGGGTCGGGGTCATCGGCCTCGGTGGCCTTGGGTACATCGGCGCGCGCATCGCCGTACTCAAGGGGGCCGAGGTTTACGCGGCCGAGCTGAACCCGGAAGCCCGCCAACTGGCCGCCGAGATCGGGCTGGCAGGCGTGGGGGAGTCCATCACCGAGTTCGTGGACAAGGACCTCCAGCTGATCGTGGACTATGCGGGGTTCGGCAGCACCACCGCCCAGGCGGTGGAGGCGCTCGGCCAGTCGGGGACGCTCGTGCAAGTCGGCCTGGGCCGCACCGAGTCGACCGTGAGCACCTTCACGATCGTCATGAAGCAGCTGCAGGTCCTCGGCTCACTGTCGGGTACGAAGCAGGACCTCACGGAGCTCTACGAACTCATGCGCGGCGGGCAGCTCACCCCGCCGATCAACCGGATCACGCCTGGGAGCATCCCGGAGGGACTGGATCGGCTTCGCAAGGGGGGAGTCACGGGCCGCCTCGTCGCCCTGTATGAGGACTGAGACGGGCAGCGTGCGTGCTGCTCGCCGCGATGAGAGGCGCAGCGCGCTCACGAGCGGGCAGCCACGTCCGATTTGACCGGAGGAAGCCTCCGGTTTACTGTGGAAGTAATTCGGAGATAGCCTCCGTTTTTATTGGGTCGCCGTACCGAGAGAGTGCAGGAGGGTATATGAGTGCCACGGAGCAACAGGGACGCAAGCCCCGCGCCGACGTCCAGCGCAATCGCGCAGCCCTCCTGGAGGCCGCCCAGCGCCACTTCCTGCGGGACGGAATCGGTACGTCACTGGAGGCCGTCGCCAAGGAGGCGGGCGTCGGGCCGGGAACGCTGTACCGGCACTTCCCCACCCGCGAGGCCCTGCTGGCGGCCGTCCTCCAGGCCCGCACCCAGGAACTGGTGGCCCGCCGCGAGGACATCGCCGGCATCGACGACGCCGGCGCGGCGCTGACGCAGTGGCTGCGGGCGATGGAGGACTACGTCAGCGCCTACAACGGGCTGCCGGAACCCCTCATGGCGGCGACCCGGGCGCAGGACCCGGGCAATCCGCTCACCGTCCCCTGCGACGAGCTCATCGCCACGACCGACGCGTATGTGCGAGCCGCACAGCGCACCGGGTACGTACGCCCGTCGGCGACGGGCTACGACCTGTTCCTCGCGGCCTGCTCGGTCGCCTGGATCAAGGGCACCGGCGCCACAGGGGAATCGGTCGACCGGCTGCGGGCGCTCGTCGCCCACGGATACCGCGAGCCGGACGACCGCACCTAGCGGTCGGCACCTCACTCAGGGCCGGACGGCGGGAACCCGGCGTCCGACGGGACCGGGCGATGGCCCGGCGATCTGGCCACGCCGTCATCACATCAGGCCGCCCGCAGGGGTGGCACAACCTTCGAAGGGACAAATCATGAAAATAACTGTTATCGGCGCTGGGGCGATCGGCGGAAACCTCGCCCGCAAGCTGAGCCTGGCCGGTCACGACGTCCAGGTCGCGGACGCCCGGGGGCCCGAGGCTGTCGCGGCCGAGGTGCTGGAGGCGGGCGCCCGCGCGGTGGCCCTGGACGCGTCGGTCCAGGGCCGGGACGCGATCATCCTGGCGATCCCGTTCGGGGTGCACGAGAAGCTGGCGGAGCTGATCGCCACCGCCCCCGCCGAAACCGTGGTGATCGACACCTCGAACTACTACCCGCACCTCAGTGGGCGGATCGAGGCGGTGGAGGACGGCGGCCAGGTGGAGAGCGTGTACGCCTCCGAGCTCCTTGGCCGGCCCGTGGTCAAGGCGTGGAACGCCGCCCTGGCCGAGACCCAGCGCACCCGAGGTCTTCCGGCGGGCGCTGCGGGCCGAATCGCCATCCCGGTCGCCGGCGACTCCGCGGAGGCGAAGAAGGTAGCCATGGGCCTGGTCGACGACACCGGCTTCGACCCCTACGACGCCGGTGCTTTGGCCGACTCGTGGCGCCAGCAGCCGATGGGCCCCGCCTACTGCACCGAGCTGACCCTCGACGAGCTCCCTGCCGCCCTGGCCGCGGCCGACCGCGTCAAGGACGCCGCCGTCCGCGACAGCATGCTCGAGCGCTTCGCCGCCCTCCCCGACAATCCCACCCTGGACGACGTCGTCGAGATGAACCGCGCCGCGCACCGCTGACACCCCACCTCCCGCAGAGCAGCGCACGCGTGGGGCCGCGGCACCGGAGACGCGACGGGACGTGCCCGACGTCCGCGCGCCTCCGGTGCCGCGGCCCCACGCGGTTACGGTGCACGGCTGCCCGCCGGACGCGCAGGCGCAGCAGTCCAGAAGGATCGGCCGCACCCGGCGCTCCCGGCCATCGAACACCACCCCCCTTTGCAATACGGAGGCAACCTCCGTATTGTCGAAGGGTAATCGGAGGCATCCTCCGTTTCCTTCCGCCCGTTTGGAGGCGTCCCCATGACAAGCCGGCAGATGCTCCTGGCCATGCAGTTCACCAGCGGCTACGGAGCCGAGCCCGGGGCGTGGCGGCTGCCTGGGGCGAACCTGTCCAGCTACACCGACATGGATCAGTTCGTGCGCTACGCGCAGGCCGCTGAGCGCGGCAAGATCCAGCTGCTGTTCATCGCGGACACCCCGGTTCTGGACGTGGACCTGGAGAACGAGCACCCGCACCACCCCATCGACCCGATCATCGTCCTCACCGCCATAGCCCGCGAGACCGAGCGGATCGGCCTGGTCGCCACCGGCTCCACCACCTTCAACGAGCCCTTCAACCTCGCCCGCCAGTACAAGGCCCTCGACGTGATCAGCCACGGCCGGGCCGGCTGGAACGCGGTCACCACCTCCCACCCGGCGGCCGCGGCGAACTTCGGCTCCCCCATTCCGCCCCGCGCGGAGAAGTACGAGCGCGCCGACGAGTTCGTCCAGATCGTGCAGGCCCTGTGGGGCAGCTGGGAGAAGGACGCCTGGGTTCTCGACGCCGAAGGCAAGCGGTTCGCCGACATGGGCAAGATCCAGCCGGTCAACCTGCAGGGCCGCTACCTCGCCTCCCGAGGGCCGCTGCCCATCCCGCCGTCCGAGCAGGGCCAGCCGGTCATCTTCCAGGCAGGCGGCGGCAGTTACGGCATGGAGCTGGCGGGCCGGTACGCCAGCGGCGTCTACGCCAACCCGATGACGATCGAGGACGCCATCGCCCAGCGGAGCGCCCTGCGGGACGCCGCCAAGCGGGCCGGGCGCGACCCGGACGAGGTGAAGATGTTCGCCGGTTTCATGCCGACCGTCGCCGCCTCCCGCGAGGCCGCCCTGGAACGCAGGCGTTTCCTGGACGAGTCCGTCGACCTGCGCCAGCGCGTGCAGTACCTCGGCGCGATGATCGGACTGCCGCTCTCCTACGACCAGATCGACAAGCCGCTGACCGCACGCCAACTGGCCGACGCCGAGCCCAGCCCGCACGACCGGCGCTCCTTCCGTGCCCTGGAAGTGGCCCGCGAGGGCTGGAGCCTGCGCGATGTCCTCGCCCACGGCGTCATCGACTACCACCCGGTCGTGGGCGGCCCCGCCGCCGACATCGCCGACCACATGCAGCAGTGGTTCGTGGCAGGGGCCTGCGACGGCTTCTCGCTGGCCATCGACGGCTACCACGACGGCGTCGACGCCTTCGTCGACGAGGTCGTCCCGATCCTTCAGGAACGCGGCCTGTTCCACCTCGACTACGAAGGCCCCACCCTGCGAGACCACCTCGGAGCCCGCGAACAGTACGGACTCGACCCGCGCGTTACAGAAACGGCACAGTCATGACCACCACCACCCAGCCCCCCGACACCGCGACCCTGCAGGCGTTCCGAGGCACCATGGCCACCGTCGCCTCCCCTGTTGCCGTGGTCACGGCGATGGACGGTGAGCGCCCGCACGGCAGCACGGTCAGTGCGTTCACCTCGCTGTCCCTGACGCCCCCGATGGTGCTGGTGTCGCTGGACAACGGCTCACAACTGCTGTCATTCATCCGCAGGACGGGGCGCTTCGGCCTCAACGTCCTAGGTGCGCACCAGGCCCAACTCGCCGCGTCCTTCGCGCGGTCGGGCCCGGACAAGTTCGACGGCGTCACCTGGTCCGCGAGCGAGGGACTGCCCCGGCTGCCCGGCTCGGCGGCGTGGATCGCAGCCGACGTCGACGATTACGTCGCCGCCGGTGACCACACCGTCCTGCTCGCCCGCGTCGTCAACGCCGAGCCCGGCGAGGGGAAGGCGAGCCCCCTCACGTATCACCAGCGTTCCTTCGGCACCCACACACCGCTGGCCTCCTGACCGCGGCAGCACCACGGAGAGGGAAGGATCCCATGCGCATCTACAGGATGTCCGAAGCAGGCCAGAGCACCCTCGTCGAGGAACCGACGCCGACGCCCGGCACCAGCCAGGTACTGATCCGCGTACACGCCAGCTCCCTCAACGCCCGCGACCTGTTCATGCTGGACGGCCGCTATCCGGTGCCGCAGGGCCGGGTGCCGCTGTCGGACGCCGCGGGCGTCGTAGAGGCCACCGGCCCCGGTGTGACGCGGTTCGAGGTCGGCGATCGCGTGGTGAACTCCTTCAACCCGCTCTGGTTCGGCGGGCCGCAGCGCACGCCCGGCCAGCACTACCACACCGACCTCGACGGCTGGCTGGCCGAGTACGTCGTGATCGATGAGCAGCGGCTGGTACCTGTGCCTGCGCACCTGGACTTCACCGAGGCCGCGACCCTGCCCTGCGCCGCCGCCACCGCGTACACGGCGCTGGAGGGCGTCGGCCCCGGAGACACGGTTCTGATCCAGGGCTCGGGCGGCGTGTCGCTGTTCGCCCTGCAGCTCGCCCGTGCCGCCGGTGCACGCGTCATCGCCACCACCTCCAGCGAGAACAAGGCCGCGCGGCTGCGCGAACTCGGCGCGAGCGACGTCATCAACTACGTCGACAGACCGGACTGGGGAGCGGCCGTACGCGAACTCACCGACGGCCAGGGCGCCGACATCATCGTGGAGGTCGGCGGCGCAGGCACGATCGCCCAGTCGATCAAGGCCGTCGCCTACCGCGGCACCATCTCGCTGGTCGGCCACGTCGCGCACGACAGCACGGGCATGAACTTGCTGGACTTCACCTACAGCGGCGCCACCCTGCGCGCGATCGGCGGTGGCAGTAGGAGCGACCTGGAAGACATGAACCGGGTCATCGCGGCGCACCAGCTGCACCCGGTCATCGACCGCGTCTTCCCCTTCGAAGAGGCGCTCGACGCAGCCGCCCACCTGGGCAGCGGCACCCACTTCGGCAAGGTCGTCATCACCCACTGAGACGACACATCCACCCACAAGGGTGCTGCACCTGACACGGCTCCAGCGCCCTCCCCTGCTCTGTCGGCCTCTTCACCGGACCGATGACGACCGCACCAATGGAATGACCATGAAGCTCTCCCTCGTCGAACTGGCCACCGTGGCCCCCGGCGGCGACAAGCCGCAGGCGCTTCAGCACGCCGTGAACGCCGCCCGCCAAGCGGAAGACCTCGGCTATCACCGCATCTGGTACGCCGAGCACCACGACTCCGCCAGCACCGCCGCCACGGCGCCGGAGATCCTCATCGCCCTGGCGGCACGCACCACCTCGCATATCCGGGTGGGATCCGGCGCAGTGCTGCTCAACCACTACAGCCCCTACAAGGTCGCCGAAACCTTCCTCCAGCTCGAAGCCCTCACACCGGGCCGCATCGACCTCGGCCTCGGCCGTGCCACCGCGGGCCCCGTGGTCGACCTCGCCCTGCGCCGCGACCGGGACGTACCGCCCGCCGACGATTTCGCCGAGCAGGTCCAGGAAGTACTCGCCCACTTCAACGGCCACTTCCGCGCAGAGCACCCCTTCGCGCGCCTGAACCCCGCCGCGGGCGTCACCTCGCGACCCGAAGTGTGGATTCTCGGCTCCTCGGGCAACAGCGCCCGGATGGCCGGCGAGCTCGGCCTCGGCTACGCCTTCGCGGGCTTCATCAACCCTGACGGCGCCAGTCGTGCTCTGCTGCGCCACAGCGCGTTCTCCGCACCCGCAGCCCACGGGACGACCGGAGGTCGCGGCATCCTCTCCGTCAGCGCCGTGGTCGCCGACACGGACGCCGAGGCCCGGCGGCTGAACTGGTCCAGGACCGCCCTGATGGCACGCCTGGCCCGCACCGGCCCTGCTGCGCAAGTGCCCACCGTCGACGAGGCCGCGCGAGACCTCACCCAGGCGGAGAAGGAGATGCCCACGGTCATCACGGACGGCCGCTGGCCCCGCCAGCTCGCCGGCAGCCCGCAGACCGTACGGGATCAGCTGGAGCAGATGACCAAGGCCACCGGCGTCGAGGAAGTAATGGTCCAGGACATCATCGCGGACCCCGAGGCCCGGGCGCATTCGCGAGCCCTGCTGGCCCAGGCACTCGACGTCACCCCCGCCTCACCGGCCAGGTCACCCAGCTGATCCGGCCGCCCGCTCACCATCGCTCGGCTGATATGCACACAGCGCCGCCCGGCGATACGTGTACGGCGATGCCGCAACAACCGAACTGGACACTCTCGAAAGGGAACGCTTTGCCCGCCACCGTCTCGTTCTTCACCGATCTCGCGCGGACCCGGCACTCCCCCCGGCAGTTCCTGCCCACCCCCCTGCCCGCCGCGGACATCCGCGGCGTCCTCGAAGACGCGCAGACAGCGCCCTCGAACAGCAACACCCAGCCGTGGCACGTCCACATCGTCTCCGGCGCGGCACGCGACGCACTGAGCAACGAACTCCTCAAGGCGTACGAGGAGGACCGGACCTCCCCCGACTTCACCTCGGGCTACGGCGGCGGCATCTACCAGGAGCGATCGCACCAGCACGCGGCCGTCGTCTACGGGGCCCGTGGCATCGGGCGTTCGGACCAGGAGGGCCGGAAGGAGGTCCTGCGCGAGAACCTGAGGTTCTACGGAGCGCCGCACGTCGCCCTCCTCTTCATGCCGGCGCTCGGCGACGGGGTGCGGACGGCCGGGGACATCGGCATGTACGCCCAGAACTTCCTGCTCTCGCTGACCGCACGCGGATACCGCGGCATCCCGCAGACCATCCTCGGCCGCTACGCCGACACGGTGCGCGCGTCCCTCGCCGTGACCGAGGAGCTCAAGCTGCTGTTCGGCATCGCCTTCGGCACCGGCGACCGGACCTCACCCCTGCACGACATCGGCATGGGACGCGTCCCCCTGGACCAGAGCGTGATCCTGCACGACACCCCTGGCGTCCTCGACAACCGCTAGCCCCAAATCGGCGGCTCGGGCTGCTCCTGCTGTTCGGGAGCACTTGGCGCTCTCTACGCAGCCCGGACGCTGACCTGACACGACACCGCCCGGCGCGGTGCCATGTAGCGACTGGGACGCCGAGGTCGGTGAACGGGCCACGGACACGGAGCAGTTCATGCGGACAACGGACAAGATCGAACCCTGTCCATAACTTGATCTCGTAGGCCCATGGGCCCTTCGGCAACTGCGGCACGGAGCGGGCCAGGGCGACGTCTACGGGCCACTCCACAGCATCAGCCTGCACTCCTGGGACACCGGCCGCCTGCTGGCGTACTCCCGAGTTGCCGGCGGGCGGCCCGGGCGGCGCGCTTGCTGCTGTACGGCCGCGCCGTCGCATGGCGCGAGGCTGGCCGAGCTGCGCGACCGGGCCCTGAAGTGGTCTGTGGTGTTCTCGGCATTCTGCTGAGCGTCTCGCCGAACCGTCCGGCTGTCATCACCCGCACGGGTGGCGCCCGCTCACACGGCAGCGGCCTCCTTCTCCTTCTGCTGCTCCTTCACCAGGGGGGCGAGCGGGGAGCCCGGCCTTGGCCATCTGATCCCTCCGTGGGTACTCCGCCCTTCAGGGTGGAGAGGAAACGGACTTCTGCGGAGCAGGGCAGGGAGAGACGATTCGCCGCCAGGGCGGATCGTCGTTCGCGGCCAACTACCCGCAGATAGTGACAGGTCGATGCGATAGTTCGTGAACGGTGAGACTTACGTGAAGCGGGCGTTCAAGTGCCGCTTCTGTCCGACGGATGCGCAGACAGCCGAGCTGTCGCGCACGTTCGGGTGCGTGCGGAAGGTCTACAACATGGCGCTCGCCGCGCGGACGGAGGCGTGGGCGCGGCAGGAGCGGGTCAGCTACCACCAGACGTCGGCGATGCTGACGGCGTGGAAGAAGACCGAGGAACTGGCCTACCTCAACGAGGTGTCCTCGGTCCCCCGCCAATCGAGACGTGAGGCCAAAACGAGTGGCATTCTCGCCGGAACGGGCTCGGGTCCTTCGGCCCGCCGAAAGCATGCCTGTCGGCCCCGTCGTCCGGGGCGGCCCCATCAGATAGGACCGGTCCACGGATGCATGCCCGGCGCAACGGCCGTACCGTCGATCGGTCACCGGGATACCAGCCGTGTTCAATGCAGCGTTCGAGCAACGGCATTGGGTTCCGTCTCGGAGCAGCGGCGCGAGCTGTACGTCTGGCACGCGTGTCACCCCGCCGCCTTGTCAGGCCGCGAGGTGACAGGGAGAGGCAGGGGGCGGCTGGCTCAGCCGTCAGCGCTCGGTCAACTGCTGCTCCCCCGGCAGGCGCCGGCCGCGCAAGTGTCGAGCCAGGCGGCGAAGTCCGCGTCGTAACAGGTGCCGATGTCGGTGTTGTAGACCGCATAGGCTCCGGCGTAGTCGCCGGTGCGGAACTTGGTGAGCATGGCCTGCACGTCGTCCGGGTGGTTCTCAATCATGTAGCGGACGGCCAGGTAGCCCCATGGGTAGGTGCGGGTCAGGTCGGAGTTGGCGTACGTGCTCTGCCACAGGGTGCTCAGGGCGTAGGTGTGCTTCCCGGCATCGGAGAGCGCCTCGGTGTCGGGCACGCCCCGGTAGCTGTACGAGACGTACTCGGCGAAGCCCTCGATCCACCAGATGTCCGGGACCGTCTGGCCCGCGGAGAAGTCGCCGTACGTGTCGTAGCGGCCGTCGAGGTAGTGGGTGTATTCGTGGTTCAGGTTCCAGATGTCGGCCGGGAAGCCGTCGCCCACGCTCTTCACGTAGGCGATGAAGCGGGCCTGGTTGTTGGGGTCGGCGGGGTTGCCCTCCAGGTATTCGCCGCCGTTGTCGGCGCTGTTGCCGAAGATCCAGCCTGAGTACGTCCGGTAGTCCCTGGGGCTCGCGAAGACGACGATCTGGATGTTGGTGTTGCGGTCGTCGGCGACCGGGCCGCTGTCCTTGACAATGCCGTGGAAGTAGGAGTCCTGTCCCTGCACGCTCTTGCAGGCCTCGGCGAGCGCCGAGTCGGTCAGGGACTGGGCCAGGAAAGTGTTCCCGGCATCGCACTTGTAGGTGATGGGGAGTGCCGCCGCGGTGAGCTTGGACGTCAGGTCGCAGGTGTCGTAGTACGAGCATTGGGCCGCGTCGTGCGCGGAAGTCATCTCGGCGGCGCCGACCCACACCGGAGCGGTCGGGCCGGTGATCGAGGAGGCACCGAGCAGGCCCTTCACCATCGGCCGCACCTTGTCCTGGAGCCCGGCCGTGTCGAGGAAGCGCGCCGCCTCGGTTCCGGCGTTGGAGGCCATGAAGTACCAGGTCCCGCTCAGCATCGACATGTGGTTCAGGGTGAACGAGTTCAACGTGTCGATGATGCTCGGGTCGGCGGTGACCGCGCTGATGAATGCGGGGTTGAAGTGGCCGCGGAAGAGCGGGGTGAAGACGTCGTTGACGGCCGTGTCCATGCTCCAGTAGGCGTCGTAGGAGCTGTCGTAGGCGTTCAGCACTCGCTTGTACGTGTCCAGGTAGCGAGCCTGCTCGTTGGCGCTGTCCGTCAGGATGATCACGTCGCCCAGGACGTTGCCGTGTTCCGAACTGATGTCCATGAAGTGGGAGTTGGCGGTGAACGCGTCCAGTCCGCCTTCGGTGGCCGCGGCCAGGGCCGGGCCGTAGTCGCCGACGTCGGCCGAGTCGTTGTACTGCACGTAGTAGCCGGCGCGCAGGAACAGCACGAGCTGCCACACGTGGGTGGAGTTGTCGCCGGGATACGTCTGCGACGCGTCCTGGAAGGCGCCTGCGACGGTCACCATCTGCGCCTCGCGGAACACGTTGCGGGCGTCCGAGCCGTTGATGCCGAACAGCGTATTGATGCAGTCGGTGGTCGAGTCCTGGATGTACGCGACCAGTTCGGATCCGGTACGGGTGCCGAAGTCGGCCGGGGTGCACGACGCGGCTGCCGCGTGTTTCGTGGCTTTGGGAGGCCGTACGGCCTTCGAGGTCGAGGAGGTCTGGGGCAACTGCGGGCTGAGCGGCCGGACATGGGCGGCGGTCAGCCGCCCGCTCCGGGCGTCTGATTGATCGGACGCAGCGGTGTTCGCGCCGAGCGGCGACAGCGCGCGGGGCTTGGGCTTGGTCATGGCGGTGGTCGTGGGAGCAGCCGTTGTGGCGGTCTTCGGTCCGGCTGCTGCGAGGGCCGGTGCGGCCGGCAGGCCTGCTGTCAGGGCGCTGACCGCCAGGCTGACGGCCAGGAGTCCGGACGCGAATCTGGACGGACTTCCGGGATGGAGTCCGGGCAGGGCAGGTCGACGACGCATCAATGCTCCTTCGTGAGTGGGGGTCGCTTCGAGCACGAGTGGCGAGGCGTGGGGGGAACGTCCCACTCACAGTGGCCAATGACAACGGACTGAGGGATACGACAATGGAGGGGCGGGCCATAACATCCGTGCCCACAGAGGCGGTTGACGGTCAGGGCGGGACGCCGAGCAGGTCTCCGCCTCGTGTTATGCGTGCGGCGGAAAAACGGTATGGGGCGGGGCGGCCCCCTGCTCCCTACGATCCCGGTATGACGACGAAGAAGCCGCTCCACACCGGTTCGCACGACCTTCCGGTCTCCTCAGCGCTCGCCGAGTTCCTCATGGGGAACTGGGAGTCTTCGCCGCACGCCGATCCGCCCCCGCAGCCGATCGCACCGTCGGCGGCCAAACGGCGCGACCGGCTGTCCGCGCGTTTCCCCGGCGAACGGCTCGTCGTTCCCTCAGGCGTCCTCAAGGTGCGCAGCAACGACTGCGACTACCGGTTCCGGCCGCACACCGCGTTCTCGTACCTGACGGGTGGGACCGAGCCGGACAGCGTCCTGATCCTCGAACCGACCGCCTCTGGTCACGAGGCGGTGCTGCACGTCCGCCCGCGATCCCCGCGCGACACCGCGGAGTTCTACCGCGACCGCCGCTACGGTGAGATCTGGGTCGGCCGCCGCGCCACCCTCGACGAGGCCTCCTCACTGCTCGGCGTGGCGACCCAGGGCCTCGACGACGTGCCCGCCCGGCTGAGCGGCGCGCGGCCGACCCGCTTGCTGCGTGGCGTCGACCCGGAGATCGACGCGCTCGTCGACAGCACCGGCCGCGAAGAGGCCGACCTCGAATTCGCCTCGTTCCTGTCCGAGATGCGTCTGGTCAAGGACGAGTGGGAGGTCGAGCAGTTGCAGATCGCGGTGGATGCCACGGCGGCCGGATTCACCGACGTCGTGCGCGCACTGCCCGAGGCCGTCCGCCATCCGCGCGGCGAACGCTGGATCGAGGGCGTCTTCGGCCTGCGCGCCCGCCTCGAGGGCAACGGCCTCGGCTACGAGACAATCGCCGCCGCCGGAGCGCACGCGTGCGTACTGCACCGGGTCGCCAACGACGGTCCGGTCCATCCCGGCGACCTGCTGCTGCTCGACGCCGGCGTCGAGTCGGACACGCTCTACACCGCCGACATCACGCGCACCCTTCCGGTGAGCGGCACCTTCACCGCCGCGCAGCGCGACCTCTACGACCTGGTGCTCGCCGCGCAGGACGCCGGTATCGCGGCGGTCCGGCCGGGCGCGCGCTTTCGTGACTTCCACCTCGCTGCGATGCGGGTCATCGCCGAGGGGCTGCACTCCTGGGGCCTGCTCCCGGTGACGCCGGACGAGGCCCTTGAGCCCGAGAGCGGTCTGTTCCGCCGCTACACGTGGTGCAGCAGCGGCCACATGCTGGGCATGGACGTCCACGACTGCGCCGCGGCCCGTGCCGAGCAGTACCTGGACGGCGTCCTGGAGGCGGGCCACGTCCTGACCGTCGAGCCGGGTCTGTATCTCCAGCCGGACGACCTGACGCTGCCGCCGGAGCTGCGCGGCGTCGGCGTGCGCATCGAGGACGATCTGGTCGTCACGGAGGACGGCGCCCGCCTCATGTCGTCGGCGCTGCCGCGCACGGCGTCGGCGATCGAGACGTGGATGGGCGAGCTCCTGGCCTGACCCTGCGTCCCAAGGCGCGGGCGCCGCGGTTACTGGCCCTAGGCCCTGTCGTCAAATTCCCGCCTGCCCCGCGACGCCATGCACGCACTCTCGCCGCACCGGGCCCAGACCCGAGTACATCCAGTACGAGGG
>NZ_JBEYFS010000265.1:0-15569 GCF_040634475.1 Streptomyces sp. NPDC007095 | reverse complement strand
TGAGTAGCCCGGTGTCGGGGTTGTAGATGATCTCCCAGATGAAGCCGACGACGGCCAGGGAGAGCACCCCCTGCTCGCCGCGGCGCTGGAGGTCTTCGAACGGCTCGGCACCCGCCCCTGGACGGACCGCACCCGCGCCGAACTGCGCGCCGCGGGCGTCACCCCGGCGAGCGCGTCGGCCGGCTCCTCGGACGGCCTCGCCGAACTCACCCCGCAGCAGTTGCAGATCGCCCGCCTCGCCGCCGCGGGCCTGACCAACCGGGAGATCGGCGAACGGATCTTCCTCTCGCCCCGCACGGTCGGCTTCCACCTCTACCGGATCTTCCCCAAGCTCGGCATCACCTCCCGCGCCCAGCTCCGCGACGCGCTGCCCGAGCCGGGGGAATGACATCAGTGCGGTGCCGCCGGGGCGAACTCCGTGCCGCACGGGCCCGCACCCTGGCTCTCGGCCAGGGCGACGGGATCACCGCCCATCGTCAGCGTGGGGTAATGGCGGCCGATGTGATGGGTGGAGCGGCCGACGTAATGGCCGATGAAGGAGCGGCGGAAGCGGTCGGCGCTGCGGTTGGGCCCGGAGCCGTGCACCAGACTGCCGTTGAAGAACAGCACGTCGCCCGGTGCCATGTCGACGGGCACGGCGGCCAGACCGGGCGGCGGCGGGACGTACTCCCGTACGAAGGACAGCTCCGCGTCCGCCTCCTGAGGACAGAACAGGTCCATGCGGTGCGTGCCCGGCACCACTTCCAGGCCGCCGTTCTCCCGGTCGATCGCGTCGCAGGCGATCCAGGCGGCCACGCAGGTGCCCGGCTCGACCCGCAGATAGAAGTTGTCCTGGTGCAGTGCCTGCCCTCGGGCCCCGGGCGGCTTGAAGTAGAACATGCTCTGCGCCGCCAGGACCTCCTCGCCGAGCAGGATCTCCAGGATCTCCCGCAACCGGGGATCGAGGAGGCGGCGCAGGGACAGCTCGTTGATGCGGTGCGGGTGCATGACCCGGGGATGGGCGTCCAGCGGATCCGCCGGAGCGCCGGCGCTGGTGGCCCGGGGTTCGAAGTGCCCCGGGACCGGCCCGGCGGCGTGCAGGGCCGTGAACTCCGCGCACAGCTCGTCGATCTCGGCGCCGGTGAACAGGCCGCGCGCCACCACGAACCCGTTCTCCTCGAAGTCCGACCACCGCGGCCCGCTCATGTCCGTGACTGTCATCCGACCGTCCCTTCTCACCGGAGTCCCAGGTGCTTCACGCTAGGTCGACGAGCCTTCCGGGAGGATGCCCGTGCGTGCTGAGGAGTTGCCCGAGCCTGCTGCCCCGTCCCCGCCGCCGGGTCTGGTGACCGTCGGGCGCTTCGACCAGGGACCGGGATACCGCGTCGACCGGCCTGGGGGCAGCGACAGTTGGCTGTTCACCTGGACCACCGGCGGACGGGGATGGTTCCGGCAGGGGACGGCCCGGACGACGGCCGGCGCCGGAGACCTGGTGGTCCTGGGGCCCGGCGTGCCGCAGCGCTACGCCGTCGAACACGGCGCCGGACACTGGGCGTTCTGGTGGGCGCACTGCCAGGCCCGCCCGTCCTGGACCGGATGGCTGCGGTCCTACGCCCTCGACGACGGCCTGTACGCCGTCGGACCCGCGCCCGCCCGGGAACGTATCGAAGCGGCGTTCCGCCGGATGCTCACCGACGCCCGCTGGACGGGAGAGGGCCCGCCGCCCGGGGGCGCGGAGCCCGCCCCGGGCGAGGTCGCGGTCGCGCACGGCACCGCCGCCCGGGAACTGGCCCTGTGCTCCCTGGAGGAGATCGTGCTGCTCGCCGCCGCCCGGGCGGAGCGCCACCGCCCCGATCTCGACGCCCGCGTCCGCCACGCGGAGGCGGTGATCGCCGCGGACCCGGGCGCGCCCCACACCGTCCGCTCGCTGGCCAGGGCGGTCGCGCTCTCACCGTCCCGGTTCGCCCACCTCTTCACCGAGCAACTCGGCCGCTCCCCGATGCGGGCGCTGCGCGAGGCCCGGCTGCTGCACGCGGCCCGGCTGCTGGAGGCCACCGAGCTCCCCGTGGAACGGGTGGCAGTGGCCTCCGGATTCACCAGCGGCTTCCACTTCAGCCGGGTCTTCCGGCAGCGCTACGGGACTCCACCGGGCGCCTACCGGAAGGGCACCGCTAGGAGTGCGGCGGATGCGGGTGATGCGGGGGATCCGGAGCATGCGGGGGGTGCGGCGGGATCGTCGTGACGGCGGGCGTGGCCTCGGGCCAGATCAGCAGCACCGGGCACGGCGCGTGGTCGACGACGAACCGCCCGGCCCGGCCCAGGCTGTGCGGTCCGAGCCGGGCCCGGTCGCCGTCCCGGGCCACCACGAGCAGATCGGCGCCCTCGGCGGCGGCGACCACCTCGCGCTCCGCGCGCCCGGTG
This sequence comes from Streptomyces sp. NPDC007095, assembly GCF_040634475.1. Lineage (NCBI taxonomy): Bacteria > Bacillati > Actinomycetota > Actinomycetes > Kitasatosporales > Streptomycetaceae > Streptomyces > Streptomyces sp. NPDC007095. The sequence goes on along the minus strand of NZ_JBEYFS010000265.1, from coordinate 13,169 downwards.
CGTTCCTGACGGGTGAAGGGGCGGCCGAGGCGCTCGGCCGCCGCGTCGAGCAGCCCCGCCGCCGACCGGGCGCCGAGGTCCTCCAGCCGGTTGCCGGGATCGCGCTCGGCGTGCCCACGGCCGAGCAGCCCGGCGAAGGCGCCGTGCGCCAGTCCGGGCACCCCGGGTTCACTGACGTGCAGCAGCACGACCTCGGTCGCCTGCGGGGCGTGCGTGCGCACGGCGTCCACGCAGGCCGGCCAGGTCCCCTCGACGAGCCACACGACGACCCGCATGAGCATCAGCCTCCGGCCCTCATGTGTGCGACGGCTCAGCCCCCGATGACCTGGAGCGAGAACCACAGTGCCAGTACGGCGGGAACCAGCGCCGCCGGCACGGCGATCAGACCCAGCCGGGTGAACTCCCGCAGATCGACGCCGTGGTCGTGCTCCTGCACGATACGCCGCCACAACAGGGTCGCCAGGGATCCGGCGTAGGTGAGGTTGGGGCCGATGTTGACCCCCAGCAGGACCGCCAGCACCGCGCCGGAGCCGGACGTGGCGGCCAGCGGCAGCAGCACCAGGACCGCGGGCAGGTTGTTGATGAGATTGGCGAGTACGGCGGCGAGCGCCGCGATCCCGAGCAGCGCGGGCAGTCCGCTGCCGTCCGGGAAGAGATGCCCGAGGGCGTCGGAGAGTCCGTTGTCGACCACCGCCCGGACGACGATGCCCAGCGCGAGCACGAACACGAGGAAGGCCGGAGCGGCGGCCCTCACCACGGTGAGCGGGGTGGCGCGCCCGCGCAGCAGGGCCCGCGTGGCGAGCACCAGTGCCCCCGCCGCGGCGGACCAGGCGGGGTTCACGCCCAGCGCGGAGGCGAGGACGAACCCCGCCAGCGTGCAGCCCACGGTGACCAGCGCGAACAGGGGCAGCTCCGGCGGCTCCCCGGTCGTCGGCTCGGGCACGGCCGCGGCCAGGTCGCCGGCGAAGAAGCGCCGGAAGACCACGTACTCGGCCGCGACGGCGACCAGCCACGGCAGCACCATCAGCGCCGCGAACCGGGTGAAACTGAGACCGCTCGCGGTGAAGGCGAGCAGATTGGTGAGGTTGGAGACCGGCAGCAGCAGCGAGGCCGTGTTCGACAGATGGGTGCAGGCGTACACGTGCGGCTTCGGGCGGGCGCCCATCCGGGCGGCGGTGGCGAACACGACCGGGGTGAGCAGCACGATGGTGGCGTCCAGGCTGAGCACCGCGGTGATCGCCGAGGCGAGCGCGAAGACCGCGGTCAGCAGGCGCCCAGGCCGCCCCGCCGCCCAGCGGGCCATCCACGCGCCGCAGGCGTGGAAGAGCCCCTCGTCGTCGCAGAACTTGGCGAGTACCAGCACCGCCGCCAGGAAGCCGATCACCGGACCGAGGTGACCCGCCTCCGCGCCTGCGTGGTCCCAGGAGATCGCGCCGGTGGCGATCACCAGCAGGGCCGCCGGGGCCGCGACGACCGCCTCGGGCCAGCCGAACGGGCGGACCACCGCGCAGACCAGGACGGCGACGAGCAGGACGACGGACAGTGATTCGGCGAGCGGGGTGTTCAGGGTTCGGTCCTCCGGGACACAAGTTGTGGTGCCCGGCCATCACATCAGACGCCGCCCCCCGCCCCGCTCACCGACCCTTCGGGCCTGCGCCGATGTCGTCAGAACTCCCCGAGGAGCGTCAGCTCCGCCCAGATCGTCTTGCCGTCGGCCGTGTGGCGGCTGCCCCAGCGCTGGGTGAGCTGCGCGACCAGCAGCAGGCCGCGCCCGCCCTCGTCGTAGGTCTTGGCCCGGCGCAGATGCGGCGCGGTGTGGCTGCCGTCGGAGACCTCGCAGATCAGGGTCTCGGAGTCGTGGATGAGCCGCAGCCGGATGGGCGGCTCGCCGTACCGGATCGCGTTGGTGACCAGCTCGCTCACCACGAGCTCGGCCGTGAACGCTGCCGCGCTCAGCCCCCAGACGTCGAGCTGGTCGACGACCTGCTTGCGGATCGGCGCGACCAGGGCGGGGTCGGCGGGAATGTCCCAGGTCGCCACCTGGGAGGGCGCGAGCCCGTGGGTCCGGGCGAGCAGCAGTGCCACGTCGTCCTGGGCCCCGCCCGCCGGAAGCAGGGTCCGCAGAATGGTGTGGCAGGCACCTTCCAGGGAGTCCGCGGACTCCGCCAGGGCACGGCACATCAGCTCGTGGTTGGCCTCGACGTCCCGCTCGCGGTTCTCGATCAGGCCGTCGGTGAACAGCGCGAGCACCGTGCCCTCGGGCAGGGCGAGCTCGACGGACTCGAAGGGCAGTCCGCCCAGGCCCAGCGCCGGACCGGCCGGCAGGTCGATCTGCCGGGGCGGGCCGCCGGGCGGGAGCATGACGGGCGGGGGATGGCCGGCCCGGGCGAGGGAGCAGCGCCGCGAGATCGGGTCGTACACCGCGTACAGGCAGGTCGCGCCGACCTCGCCGGTGGTGCCCTCCGCGCCGGCCTCCGTGGAGAGCCGTACGACGAGGTCGTCGAGGTGGGTGAGCAGTTCGTCGGGGGCGAGGTCGATGTCGGCGAGCGTACGGACGGCGGTGCGCAGCCGTCCCATGGTGGCGGAGGCCGTGATGCCGTGGCCGACGACGTCTCCGACGACCATGGCGACCCGCATCCCGGACAGCGGGATCACGTCGAACCAGTCGCCGCCCACCCCGGCCCGCGCGGCGGGCAGATAGCGCGAGGCCGCCTCCAGGGCCGCCGTCCGGGGCAGCGACTGGGGGAGCAGGCTGCGCTGGAGGGCGAGGGCGGTCTCGCGCTCGCGCGAGAAGCGCCGGGCGTTGTCGATGCAGACGCCGGCCCTCGCCGTCACCTCCTCGGCCAGCAGCACGTCTTCGGGGGTGAAGGGACCGGGGTGCCGGAACCGGGTGAGGACGGCCACCCCGAGGGTCTGGCCGCGGGCCTTGATCGGCACCGACATGCTGGTGTGCAGGCCGAGCTCGGCGATGCGCGCGGCTCGCACGTCGTCCCAGGAGAGCCACTCCGCCAGCGTGGCGGTGTCGTCGGGCGCCACGATCGTCCGGCCGGCCGTGAGGGAGTCCGCCTGCGGCGAGTGCGCGGGGTAGACGTCGACCTGGCCGGGCTTGACGACAGCCTCCGGGCAGCCGGGGTTCACCGACCGGTGGGCGGCGCGGCGCAGCGTGATCGGCGCGGTCGGTGGCTCCGGGTGGGGCTCGCCCCCGTGCTCGGGCGGATCCAGCAGATCGACCCTGACGAAGTCGGCGAGGGCGGGTACGCAGACGTCGGCGAGCTCCTGGGCCGTGCGGGTGACGTCGAGGGTGGTGCCGATGCGGACGCTGGCCTCGTTGACGAGTTGCAGTCGCTCCCGGGCGTTGTACTGCTCGGTGAAGTCGTGCGCGGCCAGGCATACCCCCCGCACCCGGCCGTCGGTGTCGGTCAGCGGGGCGATACGGGCCATCCAGGCGTGCGCGTGGTATTCGCCGCCCGTCTGCATGAACGTCTCCACGTCACGACCGGTTCCGGAGACGAGCACCTCGTGCAGCTGGGTCTCGAGGTGCTCGCTCTCCTCCTTGCCGCCGATCTCAGAGATCCTGAGGCCCTGGATGCGGGACTCGGGGAGGCCGATCACGTCGGCCATCGCGTCGTTCACCCCGAACAGGCGCAGTCGGTCGTCGTAGACCGCCATCGGGCACGGGGACTGCGCCAGCACCGCCGTCGTCAGCGGGTCGTCCGGCGAGCGCGGGCCGCGGGCCTCCAGCGGGGTGACCACCAGCCAGGTGGCCGGGCCGCCGTCCTTCGGTCTCCTGCGGTGGGCGAGCAGCCACACGGAGACGGTGTGTCCGTCGCGGTGGCGCAGGTCGAGACTGCCGTTCCAGCGGTTACCGGTGAGTTCGGCCGGTACGGGCATGCCCGTGGCCAGCAGATCGGCGGCCGGCCGCCCCTCGACCTCCTCCGGGGCATAACCCAGTAGACGGCGGGCCCCTTCGCTCCATCGGAGCAGGGTGCCGTTCCCGTCGATGACCGCCCGTGCCGTGGCAGCCTCGTCGAGCGGGTGGACCGGGCTCATCGTCGCCACTCCATTGCGGACACTCACAGTGAACAGGCGCGTCACTCAGGTTCCAGCCTAGTGCGTACGTGCGTTCCGCACCCGGTACACGGGCGGCCCCAGGGGTGCATCGGTACGACGGATTCCGGCCGATGTGGTGCGCGGGGCGGAAGTGGGTGCCGCACCCTTGACGGGCCGGTGTGTCACCCCGTCAGAATCTGTTTGTTCACGATCAGTTGTGATGACTTATGGGCCCTTGATTAGGGAGAGCCGCCATGACGGTCACTCGAAGATCGGTATTGATCGCAGGAACCGCCGTACCCGCGGCCGGATCGCTCCTGGGCGCCGCCGACGCCTGGGCGGACTCGCCGGGGCGCGCCGCGGGCCGCCGCTCGGTCGAGCTGCGCGACGGCTGGCGGTTCGCGCTGGTCGACCCGGGTGGGATCACCGACCCCACCGGCGCGTACGAGGGCGCCGAGCAGCCCGGCTACGACGACTCGGCGTGGCGGGAAGTCTCCGTTCCGCACGACTGGAGCATCGAACAGACCCCCACCACGGAGCACGGAACCACCAGTGGCACCGGCTTCTTCCCGGGCGGTCTCGGCTGGTATCGCACCACCTTCACGCTGCCGCCCGCCCTCGCCGGCCGACGGATCTCCGTGGAGTTCGACGGCGTCTACATGGACTCGCACGTCTACTGCAACGGCGAGGAGGTCGGCCGTCACCCCTACGGCTACACGGGGTTCGCCCTCGACCTCACCGGTCTGCTGCACACGGACGGCACCACCGAGAACGTCATCGCGGTGCAGGTGCGGAACCAACTGCCCAGCAGCCGCTGGTACTCGGGCAGTGGCATCTACCGCGAGGCGCGGCTCGTGGTCACCGAACCGGTGCACGTCCAGCGCTGGGGCACGTATGTCACCACGCCGGACATCACGGCGGAGCGGGCGGCCGTACGGGTGCGGACGACCGTCGTCAACGAGTCCGGTGCCGCCGCCGACGTCCAGGTGATCTCGCGGATCGTCGACCCCGACGGCCGTACGGCGGCCCGTACGTCCACCACGGTCCCGGTCACCGGCCGCGCGGACGAGACCCATGAACTCACCGTCGCCAAGCCCCGGTTGTGGGACTTCGCGACCCCCGGCCACCGCTACACCCTGGAGACCGAACTGCGGGTCGGCGGCGCGACGGTCGACACCTGCCGCACCCCCTTCGGCATCCGCACGTTCCGCTTCGACCCGGACGAGGGCTTCCACCTCAACGGCGTCCACGCCAAGATCAAGGGCGTCGACCTGCACCACGACCAGGGCGCGCTGGGCGCCGCGATCAGCGTCGACGCCGTACGCCGGCAGATGACCATCATGAAGTCGATGGGTGTCAACGCCTTCCGTACCTCGCACAACCCGCCCTCGCCGCAGATGATCCAGGTCTGCGAGGAGCTGGGCATCGTGATGATGGTGGAGGCCTTCGACTGCTGGCGGACCGGCAAGACGAGGTACGACTACGGCCGGTTCTTCGACGAGTGGTGCGAGAAGGACGCCACCGAGATGGTCCTCGCGGCCCGCAACTCGCCCGCCGTAGTCCTGTGGTCCATCGGCAACGAGATCCCCGACTCCACCTCCACCCCGGGCCTCGCGATGGCGGACCGGATCATCGCCGCGATCAAGGCGGCGGACGACACCAGGCCGCTGGTCATCGGCTCGGACAAATACCGCCGCGTGCCCACGAAGGGCTCCGCTGCCGACCTCATGCTCGCCAAGCTGGACGGGCTCGGTCTGAACTACAACACCGCTCAGTCTGTGGACGCCTTGCACGCCGCCTATCCGCACCTCTTCCTCTTCGAGTCGGAGTCGTCGTCCGAGACCTCGACCCGCTCCGCCTATCAGGAGCCGGAGCACCTCAACACCGGCGAGAACCACACTCCGGGCCGGCGCGCGGTCTCCTCGTACGACAACAACCTCGCGTCCTGGACGATGAGCGGCGAGTACGGGCACAAGAAGGACCGGGACCGCAAGTGGTTCGCGGGGGAGTTCCTGTGGTCGGGCATCGACTACATCGGGGAGCCGACGCCGTACGACGTGTTCCCGGTGAAGGCGTCCTTCTTCGGCGCGGTCGACACGGCGGGCTTCCCCAAGGACATGTACCACCTGTTCAGGAGCCAGTGGGTGAGCGAGCCCATGGTCCATCTGGTGCCCATGACCTGGAACCACGAGGCGGGCGACACGGTCGAGGTCTGGGCGTACGCGAACGTCGACACTGTGGAGCTCTTCCTCAACGGGAAGTCCCTCGGCACACGGAAGTTCGACACCAAGACGACCACCGACGGCCGTACCTATCTGGAGACGACCGAGGCGACCGGCGACGACAAGACCTTCACCTCGGGTCCCTACCCGGGCAGTTACACCAGCCCGAACGGCAGCGCGGGCAAGCTCCACCTCACCTGGAAAGTGCCCTACGAGCCGGGTGAGTTGAAGGCGGTGGCCCGCCGCGAAGGCCGTACCGTCGCCACGGACGTCCTGCGCACCGCCGGGGCGCCGCACGCGATACGGCTCACGCCCGACCGCAAGTCGCTCGCCGCCGACGGCAGGTCCCTGGTCTTCGTAACGGCCGAGGTCGTCGACGTCCGTGGTGTGGTGGTGCCCGACGCGGAGCACCTGATCGCCTTCGACATCGACGGCGGCTCGCTCGCCGGGCTCGACAACGGCCGGGAGGAGAGCGCCGAGCGCTATCAGGCGAGCACCCGAACGGCTTTCCACGGCAAGGCACTCGCGATCGTACGATCCGGGACGCGGCCGGGCTCGCTGAAGGTGACGGCCCGCTCCGAGGGAGTGCGGGGCGCCACCCTCGGCGTACGCACCACCTCGGCACGCTCGAAGGCGACCACGCCGCCCGCCGCCTTCCGGCCGGACCCGGGCCCCGGCGCCCCGAACGACCCGCTCGCGGACGCCAGTTACTCCGGCCGCCCGGACACTTTGCCCGCCGCCATGCTCGACGGGGACGCGGCGACGGGGTGGTCCAACGCCTTCTACAAGTCGGCGACGGCCCTGCTGCCCGCCTTCAACGGGGCCCGCCCCGAGGACTGGGTCTCGGTCGCCTGGGCCCGTGCCCGCGCGGTCGACCGCGTCGAGGTCTCCTTCACCGTCGACGCGACGCACGCACTGCCGGCGTCCGTCGAGGTCGCGGTGTGGGACGGCAAGCGGTATGTGCCGGTGAAGGGAACCGCCGTCGACTGGGCCACCGCGTCCGACGCGCCGACCGTGATCACCTTCGACGGGGTACGCGGCTCACGGCTGCGGCTCCTCATGGCGAGCGGGCATCCGGGCGCCGCCGAGGGCGGGCTGCGGATCAGCCGTCTGGAGGTCCCGGTGGTCTGACGAGTCCCGGTGCCCGTGCTCGGTCAGCGTGTGGAGTTCGGCCGGGTCGAGCGGGCGGTGCACCTCGACGTACTCGCCGTGCGGCAGGCGTTTGACGACGCCGGTCGCACGGCCGTGCGCCACCAGTTCCCGGTCCCGCAGCTGCAGCCCCAGGCAGATGCGGCGGGTGACCACGAAGACGACGGCCGGGACGACGAACACGGAGATCCGCACCGCCCAGGTGACGGTGTTGATCGACAGATGGAAGCGCGTGGCCACGATGTCGTTGCCGCCGCCCGCGAGCAGGATCAGATAGAGGCTGATCCACGCCGCTCCGATCGACGTACGGACCGGCCGGTTGCGCGGGCGGTCGAGAAGATGATGCTCACGCCGGTCTCCCGTGACCCACGACTCGACGAACGGGTACACGCCGATGGCGACCAGCAGCAGCGGGAAGACGACGATCGGGATCAGCACGCCGAGCACGAACGTGTGCCCGGCCACGGTGATCTCCCAGCCCGGCATGACGCGCACCAGGCCCTCGGCGAAGCCCAGGTACCAGTCCGGCTGGGCGCCCGTCGACACCTGGTCGGCGCGGTAAGGGCCGTACGACCAGACCGGGTTGATGGTCGCGACCGCCGAGATCAGCGCGAGGACACCGAACACCAGGAAGAAGAAGCCGCCCGCCTTCGCCAGGTAGACCGGCAGGAACGGGGAGCCCACGACGTTGCGTTCGCTCTTCCCGGGGCCCGCGAACTGGGTGTGCTTGTGGTACACGACGAGGATCAGATGCACGACGACGAGCGCCGCCATGATCCCCGGAATCAGCAGGACGTGCAGCGAGTAGAAGCGGGCCACGATGTCGTGGCCGGGGAACTCCCCGCCGAACAGGAAGAACGACAGATACGTGCCGACCACCGGAACCGACAGGACCGCCCCGTCCACGAACCTGAGCCCCGTCCCGGACAGCAGGTCGTCCGGCAGCGAGTAGCCGAAGAGGCCCTCGAACAGACCGAGGAGCAACAGTGTCCAGCCGAACACCCAGTTCACCTCGCGGGGCCTGCGGAACGAGCCCGTGAAGAAGTGCCGCATCATGTGCGTCAGCATCGCGGCGAGGAAGACCAGCGCGGCCCAGTGGTGCAGCTGCCGGACCAGCAGTCCGCCGCGTACGTCGAAGCTGATGTGGAGCGTCGAGGCGTACGCCTCCGACATCCGGATGCCGTTCAGGGGGACGTAACCGCCGTGGTACGTCACCTCGTTCATGGAGGGGTGGAAGAACAGGGTCAGGTACACCCCGGTGAGGATCAGTACGACGAAGCTGTAGAGGCAGATCTCGCCGAGGAGGAAGGACCAGTGGTCCGGGAAGACCTTGCGCAGATAGCGCCTGCCGAGGGCGTACACACCGAGCCGGCCGTCGAACCAGTCGGCGACGCGTTCGCCGGAGGACGCCTTCGCGGGCCGGTGGTCCGTGGCGGTCATGCGCGCTCCCCCTCCTCGACCCTGGTCTCGTCGGCACCGGACTCCTGGTTCTCTTCGTCGCGCCGCACATGCGCGAGCTTCTCGGGATTGGTGACGATGTAGACGCCTGACACCTGCTCACCGTCCGCGGTGAGGTCCATGACCATGACCGCGTACGGCGACTCGCCCTCGAAGAGCACGGCGGAGTCGTCGCCGTTGACGCGCCGGTAGCGGAGGTCGAAGCCGGTGCCGCGCCGGGTGGCGTAACCGGCGAACAGCCGCGCCGCCTTGTCCCGGCCGTGCACCGGACGCAGCCCGCCCGAGGCCTTGCCGCCTCCGTCCGTCCACACCGTGACGTCCGGTGCCAGGATCTCCATCAGCGCCGCGATGTCCCCGCCGAGCGCGGCCTCGACGAAGCGCTCGGTCGCCTGCCGACGGACGCGCGGATGGGCCTGGTAGCGCGGCCGACGGGCGTGCACGTGCTCCCGGGCGCGGTGCGCGAGCTGGCGTACCGCCGCAGGGCTGCGGTCGATGACCTCCGCGATCTCGGTGTGCGCGTAGCCGAACACCTCGTTGAGGACGAAGACCGCGCGCTCCAGCGGGGTGAGGGACTCCAGGACCACGAGCATCGCCAGCGACACCGACTCCGAGCGCAGGGCCCGGTCGTCGGCCGAGTCCTCGGGGGCGGGTTCGTCGAGCAGCGGCTCCGGCAGCCAGGGGCCCACATACGTCTCACGGCGGCGGCTGATCGCGGCGCGCCGCGCGAGCGCGTGGTTCACGGCGATGCGTACGAGATAGGCGCGGGGGTTGGTGATGCCCTCCAGCGGGGTGCGGTGGGCGCGGCCCGTCCAGGACAGCCAGGTCTCCTGGAGCACGTCGTCGGTGTCGGCGACGCCTCCGAGGATGTTGTAGACGATCGCGAAGAGCAGCTCGCGGTGGTCGACGAACACCTGCGTCGCGCCGTCGACCGTCCCGGTCGCGGGGCTTTCGGACATGCCATGCCTCCCTTGGTGTGCTCACTACTGCGAGGGGAGAAGCGGGCCCGAATGTGACGTCCGGAGGTCGAAATGTGACGTACGTCTCATGACGCCCGCCGGGCGTCACACCGGTCGAAGCCCACGCCCTCTTGACCGCGAGTCCGATGCCTCGACACAAGGAGACAGACACCGTGTTCAAGAAGTGGCACGACAAGTGGCACGGCAACCCATGGGCGATCCTCATCACGCTTTCCCTGGGCTTCTTCATGACCCTGCTCGACCTGACGATCGTGAACATCGCGATCCCCGACATGGGCCAGGACCTCGACGCCTCCCTCGACGAGATCCTGTGGGTCGTCAACGCCTACACCCTCGCCCTGGCCGTCCTGATGATCACCGCGGGTCGCCTCGGAGACCTGCGCGGCAAACGCAACCTGTTCCTCGCGGGCGTCGCCCTCTTCACCCTCGCCAGCCTCGCCTGCGGCCTCGCGCAGAATCCGGCGGAGCTGATCGCGTTCCGCGCGGTCCAGGGCCTGGGCGCGGCGCTGCTCATGCCGCAGACCCTGTCGATCATCGCGGAGGTGTTCCCGGCCGACCGGCGGGGCGCCGCGATGGGCATCTGGGGCGTGGTCGCGGGCGTCTCGGGCGCCCTCGGCCCGATCATCGGCGGCGCGCTGATCACCCACCTCGACTGGCGGTGGATCTTCTTCGTGAACCTGCCGCTCGGGGTCGTGGTGCTGGGCCTCGCCGCGGCGATCATCCCCGGTTCACGGCGCACCGTACGCCACCGCTTCGACACCCTGGGTGTACTGCTCGCCTCGGGAACCCTGTTCTGCCTGGCCTTCGGCCTGACCGAGGGACAGCGCTACGACTGGAACGCCTGGATCTGGTCGCTGTTCGGCGCGGCGGCACTCCTCTTCGCCGCCTTCCTCGGCCATGAGCGCGGCCAGCAGGGCGACGACCCGCTCGTCCCCTTCTCACTGTTCAAGGACCGCAACTTCACCCTCATCAACTTCGTGGGCGTCACCGTGTCCTTCGGCATCGTCGGGATGTTCCTGCCGCTGACGATCTATCTGCAGTCCGTACTGGGCTTCAGCGCGCTCAAGTCCGGGCTCGTGCTGCTGCCTCTCGCGCTCGGCTCGTTCGTGATGGCCGGGCCCGCCGGAGTCCTCGCGGACAAGATCGGCGGCAAGTTCATCCTGATGACCGGGCTGCTCGCCTGGACGGCGGCCCTGGTGTGGATCGTGGCCGCGGCCGACGTCGGGTCGAGCTGGACGGCGGTCGCCTTCCCTCTCTTCCTCGCGGGTCTGGGCGCGGGCTGCACCTTCGCACCGATGGCCACGGAGGTCATGCGCAACGTACCGGCGAAGCTCTCCGGAGCGGCGTCCGGCGTCAACAACGCGCTGCGGCAGGTCGGTTCGGTGCTCGCGGGCGCCGTCGTCGGCGCCGTGCTCCAGGCCCGGCTCGCCTCCTCGCTCACCGACCAGGCCCGAGAGCGCGCCGGACATCTGCCCGCCGCGTACCGCGACGGCTTCGTCGGCGGCTTCTCCCAGGCGGGGACCGATGTGAACGCGCGCCAGGCGGCGCGGCTGCCGGAGGGCGTACCGCACGACATCGCCGACCGCATGCGCGCGCTGGGCGCCGAGGTCTTCGGCCACGGCTTCGTGCACGCCATGGGTCCCGCCGTCCTGGTCTCGGCCGCCGTCCTGCTGACCGGCGCGCTCGCCTGTCTCGCCGTACGCCGTCACCGCGGCCCGTCGGCCAACCCGCACGCCCTGCCCGTCCACGAACTCGAACTGGAGGAAGCGACCTCATGACCACCGAAGCCGCGGCCGGCACCGTCGACCTCACCGTCATGTACGCAGCCCACGACGCCTTCCGTCGCGACCTGGCACGCCTCGGCGACGCGGCGGCCGACGGCACCGCCTTCACCCCCCAGGTCCGCGCGGGCTGGGACAACTTCAGGCATCAGCTGCACATCCACCACACCGCCGAGGACAGCGATCTGTGGCCGCGCGTGGAGCGCAAGGTCGCGGGCCGGCCCCGGGACGTCGCCCTCCTCGCCGAGATGGAGGCGGAGCACGCCCTCCTCGACCCGCAGCTCACCGCCGTCGACTCGGCCCTCAAGGACCGGTCGGCCGAACTCCCCGCGCTGGTCCGCTCGTTGGCGTCGGCCCTCGACGAACACCTCGCCCATGAGGAGGAGAGCGCCCTGCCACTCATCCGGGAGGTGCTGACGCCCGCGGACTGGGGCGCGTTCACCGGTCGCATCCGAAAGACGCAGGGCGTGCGCGGGGCCGCGCTCTTCGTACCGTGGATCGTGGACGGAGCGCCGGCCGCCGACCGCGCCCGGTTCCTCGGCGCGCTGCCCCCGCCCGTACGGGTCCTCAACAAGCTGTTCTGGGAGGCGGGTTACCGCAGGCGCGGGCTGTGGGGGGCCTGAGAGGCCTGAAGCGCTCGGGCGGGGTTCTGCTCCATCCCCCTGTCCGGGCCGGGGCCGCCGCCGGGCGTCCGTACGGCGAGCCGGTCCAGGCAGTGCTCCCAGCCCTCCTGGCGCGGCCCACGGGCCGGCTCGGGCAGCCTGCGGGGGCGGCCTGCGAGCAGCCTCGCCGAATCGGCTCGCGGTACCGCTGCGCATACCTCTTGAGCAGGGGATATTTACGAGTAAGTACCCTCGCGGTACCGTGGCGGCATGCCCGCCTTGAATGTGGAGTTCAGTGACCGCGAACTCGAGGACCTCCGGCAGATCGCCAAAGAGCGCGGTACGTCGATGAAGGCCCTGGTGCGCGAGGCCGCTGCGGCCGACATCGTGCGGCACCGGGCGCTGAAGGAGGGCGCGGAGGTGTTCCGCCGCTTCTTCACGGCGCACGCCGACGAGTTCGCGGCCGCCTTCCCCGAGGACGAACCTCCCGGCAGGGGCGAGGGACGGGCCGCCTGAGCGATGGCTCCCGTCATCCATATCGACGTGCCGTGGCTGTTGCAGCGCCACGAAGAGGTACTGCCCGACCAGCCCACGGTCAGCGACTTCTCGGCCCTGGTCGCCGCCGTGGCCCGGCACCGCGTCGACCCGCCCCGCCTCGGAGTCGACTCCGACCCGGCCTGGCGCGCCGCCGCTCTCCTGCACACCCTGGCCCTGCTGAAGCCGCTACCGGCCGCCAACGCCCGTTTCGCCTGTTCGGCGGCGGTGGCGTACATGTTCGTCAGCGGTGTCGGGATCGACCCGCCCTACGGGGCGCTCGTCGATCTCGCCCGGGATCTGATCTCCGGCAAGACCGACGTCTACGGCGCGGCACGTCCTGGTCAACAACGCGTACGGGTGCTCTCCCGACGCCCCGCTCTTCGAGGACGAGAC
>NZ_JBEYFS010000264.1:0-15618 GCF_040634475.1 Streptomyces sp. NPDC007095 | reverse complement strand
CCTCGTACTGGACGTACTTGGGTCTGTGCCTGGTGCGGTGAGAGTGCGTGCATGGCGTCGCGGGGCAGACGGGAATTTGACGACAGGGCCTAGGTGCTGCTCGCCGCGGTGCCTGGCGTGACCAGGCCCGTTTCGTACGCCGTGACGACCGCCTGGACGCGGTCGCGCAGGCCGAGTTCGGCGAGGATGCGGGCCACATGGGTCTTGACCGTCGCCTCGGCCAGGTGGAGGTGGGCGGGGGCGCTCCGGCGGTTCGGCCGCGTCCGACCGCGCAGGGTCCAGGACCCCCACCGGGTCGGGCGCGGAGTGCCCGACCGACGTGTTCATCACCGGGCCATCCTCGCCGCGCGCCGCCCACCGCGGCATCCTCCTTGCCGACCCCGGCGCGACCTTCCCCTGCATCGCTCGCCTACATCGCAGGGATGACCCGGTACGGCCTCATCCGGACGCGGCAGCGGAAATGACTCGGCCGACCGACGCGCCCGGAGCGGCGGCGCACCCAGTGTCCGGGCAGACCCGCGACCTCGGCATCCACAAGGCCCTCGGAATGACGCCGCGGCAGACCGCCGTCATGGTCGTCACCTCGGTTGCCATGACCGGACGTGTCGGCGGCGCCGTCGGAGTGCCGCTCGGCGTCGCCCTGCACGGCTGGATCATGCCGGCCGTGGGGCACGGCGCGGGGCTGAACCTGCCCGAGTCCGTCATCGCCCTCTACCGCACGCCCGAACTGATCCTGCTCGCCCTCGGCGGGCTGCTGATCGCCGTCCTCGGCACGCTGCTGCCCGCGGGCTGGGCCGCCCGGACCCGCAGTGCCTTCGCCCTGCCCACGGAATAGCGGCGGAACAGGAGTGGAACAGGAACGGAAGGGGGAGCCGGGAGCCGTCCGATCCGAGCCCATGGTTGTACTGTTGCGCAAAGCGGCAATCTTCAAGTGGGTGACGGCCAGTGGCGCGCGCCCTCGACCGAAGCGAAGAAAGGCGGGCGCACGATGCTCCGCAACGGACTGGAACCCTGGCACCTGCTGATCGTGGCGATCGTGCTCATCGTGCTGTTCGGCTCGAAGAAGCTGCCGGACACGGCCCGTGCGCTGGGCAAGTCGATGCGCATCCTCAAGAGCGAGACCAAGGCGATGAAGGACGAGAACCCCGCGTCCGCCGCCACCGCCGAACAGGGCACCGCTCCGGTGACCCCCACGGCGATCATCAAGAACTCCGCCGAGCAGACCACCCCGCGCGCGACGACCGAGGCTCCGAGCGCCGCGCACTGAGCCCACGGGGTCCGTGTCCGGGGGCGGCGCACACCGCCTCCGGACACGGACGCGCTTGAGGACTCAGTCCTCTTCGCCGCTTTCCTCGTCGCCCTCGAAGAAGTCGCCCACCTCGTCGGCGAATTCGGCCGCGACCAGCCCGCCGACCACTCCCGCCGCGAGTCCCGCCGCGCCGGCCGCGACCGCCGTACCGACGCCGGGCCCGGAGCGGTGGCCCTCATGGTCCGACTCATGGCCGGACCCATGGGCCGAGTGATGCCCGTACGCGCTTGCGGCGGCATACGGATCGGCGTGGCCGTACGTGGCGTGGGAGCCGTACGACGCCCGGTGTTCGACCAACTGCCTGATCCAGCCGTCGACTTCGCTGTTCCAGTCGCGGGCTTCGACATCGTGATGGCCCACCGTGAAGCGGGTGAGGGTGTCCTGCCCGGACTCGAAGAGCCCGCCGCGCTTGTCGGCCTCCAGGACGATCTCCATGCCGGCCGGGGTGGCGAGGAAGGTCAGCTCGATCTCGTTCACCACGTGCGCGTACTGCGGTGCGGGCGTCAGCTCGATCTCCTGGTAGAAGGGCAACTGCTGCCCCGTGCCCCCGATGTGGCCGTATTCGAGATCGGCGGACTTGAAGCCGAAGCCCAGCTGCCCCAGCGCCTCCAGGACCGCTTCCTGGACCGGCAGCGGACGCACCGCGAGCGGATCCAGGTCACCCTTGTCCCTCGCACCGGCCACCGCGAGCTCGGTGCGCACGCCGAGGACGACGCCCAGTGGCTGCCCGTACAGCTCGCTGACCGGTGTCTCCCACGGCATGGACACCCGGAACGGAACGCTGTACCGCTCCTCTTCGGCGAGGCGGAAACCGCCGCCGACCGTGAACCGCTCGAAGGCGACGGCGCCCTCGCTCTCCCCGTCCTCGTGCTCGGCCTCCACCCGGGCGATCAGCTCGAGCCCGATGTGCTCGATCTCCACGCCCGCGCTGCCACCCTGGAGATGGACCTGCCCGGACAGGATCCCGCCGGGCGCCACCGCGCCGCCGTCGAGAACCGTGTCCACCGAGGGGCCGCCTGCACCCATCGCCCCGAGCAGCCGTTTGAACACCATGTCGGTGTGGCTCCTTCACTGATCGCACTCATCGTTCCGAACCGGCTCGCAGCGAGCCCCGAGCCGGTGTGATCAGAACTGACGGCATCGGTAAAGAAGTTCCCAACTCACCTGGACGGAGGCATCTTTCACGACCTCGTGCGCCCGAAGCAGCGCTCCAGCTCGGCCAGGTCGTAGAACGCGCTGCCCTTCGCCACGGGCGCGCACGCCGCCTTGAACGCGGTCTCCTTCTCGTTGTGGAGCATCCGCACCAGGTAGGTGTCGCCCTTGCGGAACACGTCCCACTGGATGTTCGCGGCCATCGGAGCGACCGAGCCGCCCCGCCAGGGGTTGTCCGCGTAGGTGTACGGCTGAGTCGTCGTCACCGGCTTGGTGCTGTCCGGCAGCCGCATGAGAGCGGCGAGCGGGATGATCTCCTCGGCGTGGGTGAAACGCAGCTCCGCGCCGAGGCCGCTGGTTTTGTCGCGCTTGGCCTCGGCCTTCTTGAAGAAGTCGTCGAGCAGGACGTCCGCCATCTTGTACGTGATGTCGCTGTCCGCGAAACCCGGTCCCTTCTCGTAGAAGTCCTCGGCGTCGCTGAGATAGGCGAACCAGGCGGCGTCGCGCGGGGCGAGGTAGCGCTCCAGGTGCCAGCTGCCCTCGTCGGCCATGGCCGGGGCGATGCCGTACAGGTTGTAGACCGCCTGGGCCGCGTCCACCTCGCTGCCGATGGAAGCGAACTCCCCGGCCGAGATCCGCCGGACGAAGGCCGGGGTGAAGATCCCCTTCAGGATGTCGCGGGCCGCGCGGTGGGTGGCCGGCTGCTCGGTGATGCTCTTGAGGGCGGTGGCCAGCCGCTGGTCGTGGGCGATGTAGTCGCGGTAGGCGGCGCCGCCCGCGGACTTGTGGAAGTAGAGCAGGTCGGGGTCGGTGCGCGCCGGGCCGATGAGGGGACCGAGAGCCGGGTCGGCGTCGGCGAGGGCCGAGGCGAAGAGGGCGCCGCTGTCGACGGCGCGGCCCTGGCCCGAGCTGACCACGTCGATCGGCTCGGAGTCCTTGGCGATCCGTGTGAACAGTCCGGGCAGCCGCTGCGCCATGCGGGCCGCCGTGCCCTGGATCTCCCGCTTTCCCCGGCCGCTGAGGTTGCCGTATCCGACCTTCTCCATCGCCGCCAGCAGCGAGCGCACCTGCGGGCCGAACTCCGCGCCGGCGCGGGTCAGTTCACCTTCGCTCTCGGCCTTTTCCCACAGCTGGAGGATCAGTTCGCCGTCCTCGCCGCTCGTCGCCGCGCGTGAACCGTGCCGGGACACGTTCTCGGTGAACACCGGGACGAACCCCTTCGGTGCCCGCTGGTAGGTACGGACGTCCTGCTGCGGCGCGTACGGCGCCTTCGTCCCGTAACTGCCCGGCGCCCCGCCCGCCGCCTGCGCCGGGAGCGGGGACAGGAGGAGGACGGAGAGCGCGGAGAGGGCGAAGGCCAGGGCGGGGGCGGCCGCGATGCGTTTCATGAGAGCGTCGATTCGTCCGGGGGCGGGCTCGGTGATCGGCCGCATCGTTTCCGGACGACGTGAACGTCGGGTGACTGTGACATGGCGGGCGCCGAGTGCGCGTGCCCCGGCGCCCGTACCTCGAACTGGCCCGAAGAGTTACCTGGTCGACGAGGCGTTGGTCGAAGAACCCCTCTGCTGTCCGGGAACCTGCCCGCTCCCGTGCGGGGGTTGTGAGCGTCCTCCCGGCCTGCGCAGGAGTGGGCGGCGGCCGAGCGCGGGCAGGGCGGGCGGGGTGAGGAAGCCCTCCGCGCGGGCGGCGGCGATCCCGATGCGGGGGAGGTCGCTGCTCTTCTCGAACAGGAGGTAACGGGGTTCCCAGACGGGCCGGTACTTGGCGTTGGCCCGGTAGAGGGACTCGAGTTGCCACCAGCGGGAGAGGAACGTCAGCACCGCGCACCACAGACGCAGCACGGGTCCGGCCCCCAGCCGGGAGCCGCGCTCGAAGACGGAACGGAACATGGCGAAGTTCAGCGAGACCCGCTGCACCCCGATCTCCTCGGCGCGCAGCAGGAGTTCGATGACCATGAACTCCATGAGGCCGTTCTCGGAGGCGCGGTCCCGGCGCATCAGGTCGAGCGACAGCCCCTTGTCGCCCCACGGTACGAAGCTCAGTACGGCCCGTGGTTCGTCCTGGCTGTCGCGGCACTCCAGCATCACGCACCGGTCGTCGCCCGGGTCGCCGAGCCGGCCGAGCGCCATGGAGAACCCACGCTCGGTCTCGCCGTCCCGCCAGTGGTCCGCCTTGTCGATGAGGGTGGCCATGTCGGCCTCGGGGATGTCGCCGTGGCGGCGGATGCCGACGGTGTACCCGGCCCGGCGGATGCGGTTGTGCGCCTGGCGCACTCCGCGCATCGCGCGCCCTTCGAGGGTGAAGTCGGCGAGATCCACGATGGCTTCGTCGCCGAGTTCGAGGGCGTCGAGGCCGTGCCGGGCGTAGATGGTGCCGGCTTCCTCGCCGGCGCCCGTCACAGCAGGCGTCCAGGCGTGCCGTCGCGCCTCGTGCAGCCATGCCTCGATCGCGCCGGGCCAGGCCTCGGGGTCGCCGATCGGGTCGCCGGAGGCCAGGGTCACTCCGCCGACCACCCGGTAGGCGATCGCCGCCTTGCCGCTCGGGGACCACATGACGGCCTTGTCGCGGCGCAGCGCGAAGTAGCCCAGCGAGTCCCGTTCACCGTGCCTGGCGAGAAGGTCGCGCAGACGTCGCTCGTCGTCCTCGCCGAGGAGTTCCCGCCCGCGCGGCGCACGGAAGCAGGCGTAGAGCACGAGCAGGAAGGACGCCGCGATCAGGATGTTGACGATCACGTCCACCCAGCGGGGTGCGACCACCGAGTCGAGGCGGTCGGCGAGCGGGCCGACGCTGACCCCGCGCAGCAGCGTGTATGCGATCCGGTCGCTCAGCGGCGCCCCGGACACCTTGTTGGTGGCGCTCACCAGCAGTGTTCCGAGGGTGCCACTGACCAGGAAGCCACCGGCGCCCACGGCCAGCGCCAGCCGGGGGTTGGAGCGGTCCCCGACGGCCTGGAACTCCCTTCGTCCCACCAGCAGTGCGACGACGAAGAGCCCGGTGAACAGGGTCGAGAACCAGTTGAAGCCGTGCCGTCGGTACTGCTCCTGCGTGAGGGCCAGGACGTACAGCCCGAAGAGCGGTCCCGCCAGCAGCATGTTGAAGATCCACGCGGCCCGTTTGCGGCGCCGCATCACCAGGGCCAGGAACAGCGCCAGCGCGGCCGAGACCAGCCCGGCGGTGGCCAGGTACGGGGTGAAGAACTCACCTCCGTTGTGCTCGTGCACCTCTTCCCGGAACGGCAGGGACGTGACCGCCACCACGTTGAGCAGCGCGAGCAGCCGCAGGTACCAGACCGTGGCCGCGGCCGCCCGTGGTCGCAGCCGGGCGCCGATGGCCGACCGTCCGCTCGGGTCCGGCCGGCGCGACTTCGAGTTCCTCTGTTCCGGGACGAGTACTGGCTGTTGTGCAGACACCGTGGAGCATCACCTTGGGGAGAGGGCGGTGGGGGAGAGCTGCGGGAGCGGGGGCGGGGAACTCTGTGTGTTCCCTGAGAAGGGCAGGGCGGGGAAACCCTACATGCTGTAAGGAAAAGGTGAGTTGTGGTCACGGTGAGGATTGCCGCCGAGGGTCTTAACGAGCGGCGGTCAGTGGTGTTGCGGGGAAAGACTGCCTGGTCCCGGCGGTGTCGCGGGGTAAGGGACTGGTAAGAATCGAAGCACGGACAGAATGTCCGTGGCGGGGGCGCGGCCGCGCCGAGGGGCCGTCGTCGTGCGCCCCGCGAACCGACGCGGACGCCTGGGCTCTTGCCTTCCACTCTCGCGTTACCGCAGCTCAGGGGCGTAATGCCCGCCTCGCGCGGCCCCCGCGCCGACTGCTCGGCCGATCCGCCCCCGATGTGGCCGACCCGGGCCCGGTGTGCGGCCCGCGTCCGCTGTGTCGCGATTTGCACGCTCTCTTGACCGTTAGTTAGGCATGCCTACACTAAGCCCCGCCCTTGGCCGTCCGGCCTGGTATTTGCTGCATCGGAGAGAGGCCCGAGGTGTGGGACGACGCGTTTCCCAGCTTTCTGATCGGTCTGCGTGAGGGGCTGGAAGCGGGACTGATCGTCTCGGTTCTGGTCGCCACGCTCGTACGGTCCGACCAGCGTGCCCGACTGCCCCATGTGTGGACGGGAGTTGCCGCCGCCATCGGGTTGTCGATGAGCTTCGGCGCGGTGCTGACGTTCACGGCGGCGAACCTGCCCGGGAAGTCGCAGGAGGCGTTCGGCGGCACGCTCAGTCTGGTCGCGGTCGTGTTCGTCACCGCCATGGTGTTCTGGATGCGGCGCTCGGCCCGTACGTTCTCCGGCGAGATCAAGCAGAAGGTCACCGCCGCGCTGGGCATGGGCGCGGGCGTACTGATCGCCACGTCGTTCCTCGCCGTCGGCCGCGAGGGCCTGGAGACCGCGCTGTTCCTGTGGACCACCGCGCAGGCCGCGGGCAGTTCCTCGGGTCCGCTGGCCGGAGCGGCGGTCGGGCTGCTGATCGCCGCGGCGCTGTGCTGGGGCCTGTACCGGCGGGTCCTGCACATCAACCTCACGCGGTTCTTCAGCATCACCGGCGCCGTGCTCATCGTCATCGCCGCGGGCGTTCTCGGCTACGGCATGCGCGACCTCCAGGAAGCCACGGTGATCCCGGGCGGCACGTCGTACGCCTTCGATCTGTCGGCGCATCTCGACCCGGCCTCCTGGTACGTCACCGTCGTCCAGGGCACGCTCAACCTCACCCCGCAGATGACCTGGCTCCAGGTCGGCGTCTACGGCGCGTACCTGGCGATCGTGATGACGCTGTTCGTGCGCGGCGTCCGCGGGGCGACCCCGGCGAAGCCGGCGCCGGTGGCGTCCGCCGTCGCGCAGGCCGGGACGTCGGACGGCGCCGCGCCCGCGGGGGTCGCTGTCGCGACGGCCGACGAGCCCGCGGAGTCGACGACCTCGGCGTCCGCGTCCGCCGTCGCGCAGGCAGCCGGGACGCCCGCCGACCCCGGCGCCGGGAGTGCCGTCGCGTCGACCGCCGTCGAGGCCGAGCGGTCCACCGCGCCCGCCTCCGAGGGCGAGCCCGTCTCCGCAGGTGAGGTCGCCTCCGAAGACGAGCCCGCCGCCGCAGGCGAGAAGTCCGCCGAGCCTGCGGCCTCCGGCCCCGACCAGCCGTCCGCTCCCGCCGAGGGCGCCGCGGTCACGCCGTCCACCCCCCGTCGCTTCCCCCGCTGGACGGTCCCCGCCGCTCTCGTCGCCGCGCCCGCGCTCATCGCGGGGATCACCATCGCCGCCAGCAGCGGAAAGCCCGCGTCCGGGGCGCCCGTCGTCGAGGTGTCCGCGGCCGACTGTGGCAAGGGCTTCACCGCGCCCAAGCCGGGTCGGCAGACCTTCCAGGTGCGCAACACCGGCTCCCGTACCTCCGAGATCTATCTGATCGACCCGGTCAGCAACGCCGTCTACGGTGAGGTCGAGGGCATCGCCCCCGGCACCACCCGCGCCCTGATAGCCACCGTCGGGACGGGCTCGTACGCCTGGCGCTGTGTGCCCAACGGCGGCAAGGCCGTCACCTCGGCGGCCGTACGCGTCAGCGCGGGCGGCGGCTCGGTCCAGGCCGTACTGCCGGTCTCCGAGAGGGACCTCGCCGCACCGCTGGCCGCCTACCGTACGTACGTCGACCAGGGTCTGGCCGACCTGCAGACCAAGACGCGCACCCTCCAGAGCGACCTCGACGCCGGCAAGCTCGACCAGGCCCGCAAGGACTGGCTGCCCGCGCACACGCAGTACGCCTCGCTCGGCGCCGCCTACGGAACGTTCGCCGACTTCGACGCCAAGATCAACGGCCGTACGGCCGGACTCGCGGGCGGGGTCGAGGACCCGGCCTTCACCGGCTTCCACCGCATCGAGTACGGCTTGTGGCACGGCCAGTCCGCCGCCACGCTCGCGCCGTACGCCGAGCAACTCGCCGCCGATGTGGACGCCCTGCGCAAGGACTTCCCGAAGCAGGACTTCGACCCGGCCGACCTTCCGCTGCGCACCCACGAGATCCTCGAGAACACCCTGCACCGTGAACTGAGCGGCAACGCCGACTACGGCAGCGGCACCGAACTCGCCACCACCGAGGCCAACCTCGGCGGCACCCGCGAACTGCTCACCCTGCTCCGCCCGCTGATCGACAGGCGCAACGCCGAGGTGATCCCGGCCGTCGACACATGGATGCGGCGCACCGAGCAACTGGTGCTCGCCCAGCGGGCCGAGGACGGCACCTGGACGCCGCTGGACAAGCTGTCCGACACCGACCGGCAGCGCCTCGACGGCTCGGTCGGCCAGTTGCTGGAAGAGCTCGCCCCGATCCCGGCCCTCCTGGAGATCCGCAAGGCCACGTGAGCGGCCGAAAGTCCGCCTGAGCAACCCCAGGGCCGCGTGAGCAGCCCAGCGGCGCCGACCCGAGACCGTCGGCCCACCCGCGCCGAACCACCGCCCCCGCAGTACCGGGACCATGTGCCCACAGGAGAGGACCTCCCCCGATGACGACCCCGAGCCAGGACGACCAGGCCGCGCCGGGCGGCTGCCCCTTCGGCCGCCGTACGTTCACCAAGACCGCCCTCGGCGTCGGCGTGGCCGGAGCCGCCCTGGCGGGCGCCGGGCTCGTCGGGGCCCAGGTGGCCGCGGGCAGCACTCCCGCCGCGGCGGCCGACTCGGGCAGCGGCAAGGTGGCCTTCCACGGCGCCCACCAGGCAGGCATCACCACCCCCGCGCCCACGGCCGCCGTCTTCGTCTCCTTCGACGTCATCGCCGAGGACCGGGCCGAACTGGCCGCCCTGCTGCGCACGATCACCGAACGAGCCCGCTTCCTGACCACCGGTGGCACCCCGGTCGACCTCGGCGTGGGCGCACCGCCCTCCGACAGCGGTCTGCTGGGACCGGACCTGCCCGCGGACGACCTCACCGTCACCGTGGGCGTCGGCGCCTCGCTCTTCGACGACCGCTACGGCCTCGCCGACCGCATGCCGCGCCACCTCAAGCCGATGCGCACCTTCCCCAACGACAACCTCGACGCCGCCGAGTGCCACGGCGACCTGTCGCTGCAGCTGTGCGCCGCCCACTCCGACACGGTGCTGCACGCCCTGCGCGACATCACCCGGCACACGCGCGGCGCGATGCAGATCAAATGGCGCATCGACGGCTTCCAGAACCCGTCCCGTCCGACCGGCGCGCAGCGCAACTTCCTCGGGTTCAAGGACGGCATCGCCAATCCCGACACGACCTCGTCCCGCGAGATGGACAAGCTGGTCTGGGTCACCGCGGCCGACGGGGAACCGTCCTGGGCGGTCGGCGGCAGCTACCAGGTCATCCGGATCATCCGCATGCTGGTCGAGTTCTGGGACCGGGTCTCGCTCACCGAGCAGGAGAAGATGATCGGCCGCCGCCGTGACACCGGCGCACCGCTGGACGGCGCCCAGGAGACCGACCTCCCGCGCTACGCCAAGGACCCCAAGGGCGAGGCGATCCCGCTGGACGCACACATCCGGCTGGCCAACCCCCGTACGGCGAAGAGCGACACCACCCGGATCCTGCGCCGCGGCTACAACTACGACCGGGGCGTCGACAAGGCGGGCAACCTCGACATGGGCCTGGCCTTCTGCTCCTACCAGCAGGACGTGGTCCGTCAGTTCGAGGCGACCCAGACGCGTCTGATCGACGAGCCGCTCGTCGACTACATAAGCCCCACCGGGGGCGGCTACTTCTTCGCGCTGCCCGGGGTGAAGGACAAGTCCGACTGGCTGGGCCGCTCCCTCGTCGAGGGCTGAAGCCCAGGGTGAAGAGGGGGTTGGGCCGGCGCCGGCAGCGGGGCCGGACCCGAGGCGGTCCCATCCAGTGTGCCGAGCAGAAACGGCATCACTCCCCGTTCCAGCAGGGCCAGTTGCCACTCCTCATGGGCACGCCTCACCTCGGGATCGCGGTCCTCCGGGGTGGGGCGGTCGCGCGTCGCCAGCGACCAGAGAAGGTCACCCAGCGCCGCCCCCGCAGTCACCGCGGCCAGGATCACCACCACCATGATCAGCCCGTCGTTCAGATGCGGGCGTACGTCGAGGGCGTGCAGGTCGAACCCGCTCAGGACGTACACACCCGCGGCGACGACGCCAAGACTCGGCACGAGCAGTGCCGAGACGGACACGGTGCCGTCGCCCACACGTACGGAGACCTTTGAGGGGCCGTCATGCCGTCGGGACGCCCGCAGCCGGAGGTACCGGTCGTACTCGACCGCGGCGGTCCGGGAGAGCGAGGGGCACGCCTGAAGGGCTTCGGCGCGCAGACGCTCGCGCGTGTCCGCCACCCCGACGCGTTCCACGGCTGCCATGATCTCGGGGGAGTGGAGAGCCCGGTCCAGGATCCGCTCGAAGGTGCCGTCACTCGGCGCCGCCGGACCGTCGTCACGTTCCTTCATTTGGGGGTCCCCCGAGACGTAAGAGGCTCACGATGAGGCAAACCCTACAGTATGTAGGGTTTCCGCTCGCCAACCGCTTAGGTGTCGGGTGTCCGTCGCGTCGCGGGATCTTCGCAGGCGCCCCGGGACGGGATACGTCGTCCTGTGCCGAGCGTCACGGCCTCCTGGTGGCCCGGTGCACGAAGGCGGGCGGGAGGTTCGGCCACACCACCGGCGAGCGCTCCAACCGGTCGAAGCGGCACGCCAGTTCGGCGGTGAAGTGACGGGCGGGCGGAGTCCAGGCCGCATGCAGATACGCGAAGGTGGTGAACCGGCCGCCGGGCGCAAGGACTTCGCTCACTGCGTCCAGGATGTGCCCGCGCCGCTCCCGCGACATGACCGTCCACGGCAGCCCGGAGACCACCGCGTCGACCGGTCCGCTCACCGCGGCGGCCAGCTCGGCGGCCGAACCCCGCACCACGGTCAGCCGTTCGTCGCGCCGTGCGGCCGACAGCCGTGCCGCGAGCACCGGATTGAGCTCGACCGCGACGAGCCGCGCGTCGGGCGCGAGCCGGGCGAGGATCGCGTCGGTGAACACCCCGGTCCCCGGACCCAGTTCGGCAACAAGCCGGGCCCGCTCCAGACCGATGCCCTCGGTCATCGCGTGGGCCAGCCGACGTGAACTGGCCGTCACGGCACCGGTCATGAGGGGCCGTCTGAGGAACTCGCTGGTGATCGACATGGCGGCCATGCTGGAAGCGCGCCGGGTGGCCGCACGTCGTATCCCCGGCCGGTGAGCGTACGACCGCGGGAGGACCCCGTGACACCCCGCAGGACGATGCGGCGGAGCGGGCCCCGGTCATAGCGTGAGGCGGTGCAGCGGCTGATCGAGACCCTGGCCCGTCGGCGGCGCGGCCGCCCGTGGCTGACGGACGTCCTGCTGGTCGTGCTGGTGGCCGTGCCCCCGGTCATCCGCCCGGAGCCGGGCTGGCGGCCGGTCTGGGTGCAGGCGGGCGTGTACGTCGCCCTGGTGCTGCCCCTGCTGTGGCGCCGCCGGCGGCCGGTGCTCGTCGCGGCCCTGGTGACGGCGGCGTTCTGGGCGCAGTACCTCGGACAGGTGTGGGGACAGGAACCGGGGCGCGGCGCCGTCGCCCTGGCCGCGGTCCTGGCCACCCTCACCGTGCGCGGGCTGCGCCGCGCCGCCGCGCTGACGGTGGTCTGTGCCGCCGTCTGCGTACTGCTGTGGATTCCCGCGTGGCAGCGGGAGTACGTGGGTCCGGGCGCCCGCGGAGCCTGGCTCACCCCGCTCGCCGTGGGGCTGCTGCTGGCCGGGGCCTGGGTGTTCGGCGAGTACGTCCGTGCCCGGCGCGCCTACCTCGCCGAGTTCGAGCGGCGGGCCGTACTCGTCGAGTCGGAGCGCCTCGCCCTGGCCCGGGTCGCCGTCGCCGAGGAACGGGCGCGCATCGCCCGCGAGATCCACGACGTCCTCGCGCACAGCGTGAGCGTGATGGTGGTGAACGCCGAGGGCGGCAGGCTGATGCGGCATGTCGACCCCGCCGTCGTCGACCGCACCCTCGGAGTCATCAGCGCGACCGGCCGCGAGGCCCTGGGCGAACTGCGCCGGCTGTTGGAGGTGCTGCGTACGCCCGACGCGGACCCCTCGGCCGGCCCCGACTCCGACTCCGACCCTGGCTCCGGCCCCGACTCCGACTCCGACTCCGACCCTGGCTCTGGCCCCGACTCCGACTCCGACCCCGGCTCTGGCCCCGACTCCGACCCCGACTCCGACTCCGACTCCGACCCCGGCTCTGGCCCCGGCTCCGGCCCCGGCTCCGGCCCCGAAGCGGCTCCCGAGCCTCTCTCGGCCGATCTGCGCCGGCTGATCGGACGTCTCAACACCAGCGGCACGCGCGCACGGCTGGACCTGCGCGGTGAGCGGGGCGGCCTCCCGGCGGACCTCACCGCGCAGACGTACCGCATCGTGCAGGAAGCGATCACCAACATCGTCAAGCACGCGCCGCCGGACGCCTCGATCCACGTACGGGTCGACACGGGCACTCCGGGGCCCGGGCGGCTGGTCCGCGTCCGGGTGGAGAACTCAGCCGGGGCCGGGGCCGGGGCCGGGGCCGGATCCGCAGGAGGAGCCGGAGCCGTGACCGCCGCCGAGCTCCCCGCCCCGCTGCCCTCGTCCGGTCGCGGTCTCACCGGCATGCGCGAACGCACCGCCCTGTACGGCGGGAGTGTCGACACCGGGCCCACACCCGACGGCGGCTACCGGGTCGCCGCCACCCTGCGCGTCGCCGGGCCCGAGCCCACCGGGGTGACCCCATGACCGGTCCGTCCCCCCCCCCGGCCCCAACCCCGTCCCCGTCCCGCGTGCTGATCTGCGACGACCAGGAGCTGATCCGGATGGGGCTGCGCATGGTCGTGGACAGCCAGCCGGACCTCACCGTGGTGGGCGAGGCCGCCGACGGCGGCGCGGCGATCGCGGGCGTCGCCGCCCTGGAGCCGGACCTCGTCCTGATGGACGTACGCATGCCTGGTCTGGACGGACTCGCCGCCACCGAGCACCTCTGCGCGCAGCCCCATGGGCCCCGGATCCTCGTCGTCACCACCTTCGACCTCGACGAGTACGCCTACGCGGCCCTGCGGGCCGGCGCGAACGGCTTCCTCGTCAAGGACGCCCCGGCCGAGGAGATCCTGGTGACCGTGCGGGCGGTGCTGCGGGGCGAGGTCATGGTGGCGCCCTCGCTCACCCGGCGCCTGGTCGAACGCTTCGTCCTGCACGCACCCGCGTCCGCGTCCACGCCCGCCCAGCGCAGCCGCCTCGCCGCCCTCACCGAGCGGGAACGGGAAGTCCTCGCCCTGGTCGCCCGGGGACTGCCCAACGGCGAGATCGCGGGCCGCCTCTTCGTCGGGGAGACGACCGTCAAGACCCACCTCGGCCGCATCCTGACCAAGCTCGGCCTCCGCGACCGTATCCACGCGGTGATCTTCGCCTACGAGAGCGGGCTGGTACAGGCCGGGGACTGAACGGAGACGGGAGCTGAACGGAGACGGGAGCTGAACGGAGACGGGAGCTGAGCGACGACGGGGACCGGGCGGCGAGGGAAATCGAGCGGCGACGGGGACCGGGCGGCGACGGGCATCCCGCCGTTCGGCGGGACTTCTCCGCCGTCCGGCGCTGCCGTGGGACCGCGGGGGCGAGGCACGATGACATCCAGTGGTCACAGGGACGTGGCCCGGACGCAGGGAGAGCCGATGACCACCAATGCTTCCGCCGAGGCGCAGGGCTCCCGGGTCGGGCCGCCCCCGCCGTTCGACCCGGAGCTCGCCGCCGCCCTCGAAATCATCCGCGAACAGCTGCCGTCCTCGTTCAGCATCGAGATGATCCCGGCGCTGCGCGAGGGCATGGCACTGTCCGAAGGGGCGGACCTGGACCTGACCCGGGGCGGCGCCTTCGTGGTGGAGGAGCGCACGGTGCCCGGGCCGCAGGGCGCACCGGACATCTCCCTGCTCATCTGCCGACCGACCCGGGCCGCCGCGGCCGTGCCCGTCGTCTACAACGTGCACGGCGGCGGCATGGTGATCGGCGACAACCGCACCGGCGTCGGGGAAATGCTCGACTGGGCCGAGGAGCTGGGCACGGCCGTGGTGTCGGTGGAGTACCGCCTCGCGCCCGAACACCCGCATCCGGCCCTCGTCGAGGACTGCTACGCAGGACTGAAGTGGACGGCCGAACATGCCAGGGAACTGGGGTTCGACCCCGAGCGGATCATCGTCGCGGGCGCGAGCGCCGGGGGCGGTCTGACCGCGGCGGTCGCCCTGCTCGCCCGGGACCGCGGCGCACCGGCGCTCCTGGGACAGGTGCTGCTGTGCCCGATGCTCGACGACCGCAACGACACCCCCTCCAGCCATCAGATGGCCGGTCTCGGCGTGTGGGACCGCGCGGCGAACCACATGGGGTGGACGGCCCTGCTCGGGGACGCCCGCGGCGGCCCGGATGTCTCTCCCTACGCCGCCCCGGCCCGCGCCGACGACCTCTCCGGACTGCCCCCGGCCTTCATCGACGTCGGCTCGGCCGAGACCTTCCGGGACGAGGCCGTCGCCTATGCGAGCCGGCTGTGGCAGGCGGGCGGCCGGGCCGAACTCCACGTGTGGCCGGGTGGCTTCCACGGATACGACCTGATGGCGCCGCAGGCCGCCCTGTCCCAGGACACCAAGGCCGCACGTCTGCGCTGGCTGCGCCGGCTCCTGGAGAACTGAACCCGCCGCGGACGTCCTTGCCGGTGACGGCTTGGCACCGGGCGCCGGAAGACGGAGCATGAGGGACGACGCTTTCCGGTGGGTCCGTGCGAGGTGAGTGAGTTCGGTGAAGGAGCTGGCGGGCAGGCTCGCGGCACTCGACCCCGACGCGGGTGCCGCACTCCAGGTGATCTCCTACTTCGACCGGCTGATCGAGGGCCGGGCGGGTCTGGAAGCCCTGGTGCGCGGGGCGGCCGTGCTGTCCGGCTGCCCGGCCCGGCTCGTCGACGAGGAGCGCGGGGTCCGCGTCCGGGTCGAGGCCGACGGGACGCGCCGGGACGACGGCGGCCCCATCGACCCGGCCTGGCCCTCGGCCCCATTGACGCCGGACGGACCGCCTGCCGTCTGGCTGGAGCGCACGGGAGTCTCCGACGGGGTCCACGCGATGGTCCTCGAGCATCCGGGTCCGGGGCGGAAGCACCTCGTCGAAGCTGTCGTAGTGCTGGGCCCAGAAGGCCGTCGACCAGGCGTCGTTGA
>NZ_JBEYFS010000263.1:0-15771 GCF_040634475.1 Streptomyces sp. NPDC007095 | reverse complement strand
GATTACCCTCTCCGGATGACTTGAGGCGCCAGGAGTAAGACCAATGGGGCCCCGGAGCCGCGCCTGCGGGCCCCGGAGCCGCGCCTGCGGGCCCCGGAGCCGCGCCTGCGGGCCCCGGAGCCGCGCCTGCGGACCCCGGTTCCCCGCCCGTTGCCGAGCGTGACGGCTGGGGGCGCTGGCGGCTCAGCGGGGAGAAGTGCTGGATCTCCAACGCGCCCGAGGCCGATTTCTACACCGTCTTCGCGCGGACCACCCCGGGCGCCGGAGCCCGTGGCGTCACCGCCTTCCTGGTGCCCGCCGACCGGCCCGGCCTCACCGGTACCCCGCTCGACATGCTCTCCCCGCACCCCATCGGCGCCCTCGCCTTCGACGCCGTACCGGTGACAGCGGACGACGTGCTCGGTGAGCCCGACCGCGGTTTCCGGGTCGCGATGCACACGCTCAACCTCTTCCGCCCGAGCGTGGGCGCCTTCGCGGTCGGCATGGCGGGGGCGGCCCTCGCGGCGACGCTCACGCACACGGCCGGGCGGGAGGCGTTCGGCGGCAGGCTGAAGGATCTGCAGACGGTGGCCCACCAGGTCGCCGAGATGGCGCTGCGTACGGAGGCGGCCCGCCTGATGGTCTACGCGGCGGCGGCGGCGTACGACGAAGGGGCTCCGGACGTGCCCCGGCGCGCGGCGATGGCGAAGCTGCTGGCGACCGAGACGGCCCAGTACGTGGTCGACGCGGCGGTGCAACTGCACGGCGCCCGTGCCCTGTGCCGCGGCCATCTCCTCGAACACCTCTACCGGGAGGTCCGCGCGCCCCGTATCTACGAAGGCGCCAGCGAGGTCCAGCGGGCGGTCATCGCCAAGGAGTTGTACGCGTCGGTGGAGGCCCCGTGAGCGTCGAGAGCCTGGAGGTTCCGTGAGCACCGAGCGTGTCAACCCGCCCGAGCTCTCCCCGCCCACCGGCTTCTCGCACGCCGTCGTCGCCACCGGTACCCGCGTGGTCTTCCTGGCGGGCCAGACCGCGCTGGACACGGACGGGAAGGTGGTCGGCGAGACCCTCCCGGAGCAGTTCGAGAAGGCGCTGACCAATCTGCTGACCGCGCTGCGGGCCGCGGGGGGAACCCCGGCCGACCTCGCGCGGGTGACGGTCTACGCCACCGATGTCGCGGACTACCGTGCGCGAGCCCCCGAACTCGGCCGCGTCTGGCGGCGGTTGGCGGGCCGCGACTATCCCGCGATGGCCGTCGTCGGCGCCGCCCGCCTCTGGGACGAACAGGCCCTGGTCGAACTCGACGGTTTCGCGGTGCTGCCGTAGCACCCCGGCCCCGGAACTCCCGGAGGGACTAGGCGGCGACGGCCAGCCGCTCGGCGAACACCCGGTGCGGAGCGACCACGCTGCCGTCGGGGAGCAGTTCACCGCTGTCGTCGAAGACGATCGCGCCGTTGCACAGCAGGCTCCAGCCCTGCTCGGGGTGGGCCGACACGATGTGCGGAGCGTTGGAGTCCGCGGACGGGCACAGAGTTTGGTGGGAACACATGACGCACCTCCACGTCGGATGCGATGAGTGCCGACGGCGCTGTCGCCGCCTCGCATACCTAAGACCATGCTCCCGTGGCGAACTCATCGGAACCGCCGGTCGAGAAGCGTGACAACACGCGGACAACTCTCGAACGTTCCCATGACGCACGGACTCGGCCCACGACGGACTCGGCCCACGACGGACCGGACCAGCCGGGTACCGGACTCGCCACCAAAGGGGTGAGGATCACTGCGTCGGGCCCGTGCGCCCGGTACCTGTGGAGCCCCCACGTTCCAGGAGGTACCTCATGCCCTTGCGCCAGGTCATCGGCGCGGCCACCGGCGCCGCGTTCCTGCTGCTGGCCACCCCGTCCGCCGTCGCCGTGTCCGTCGGCGCCCTGTCGGCGCCGTCCGAGACGGTGACCGTCAACCCGACCGGTCACCTCGCGGCCGACGGAACCGTCACTCTCTTCGGCACCTACCGCTGTCTGAGCGGTACGGGGCCGGTGCTCGTCTCCTCGTCGGTCTCGCAGGGCGACTCCCGGATCCGTTACGGCATCGGCGGCACCGCGGCGGTCTGCGACGGCGCGGAGCACCGATGGACCAACTCGGAGAAGCGCACACCCGGCACCCTCGCACCGGGCGCCGCCCATGTCGAGGCCACCCTGATGGAACTGAGCCCCGCCCTGGGCGGTCTGCCGCTGCCGCTGTTCCACGCGCTGCAGCAGCAGGACATCACCCTCATGGAGGGCTGAGCCGGCCACGGGCGGGAGGGGACGGCACACGGTGGGGTCGCCGGAGGGCGACGCGAAGTCGTCCCCCGGCGAGCCCCTCACGTTCCAGTCGTTCTAGATGTCCCGGAACGTCTCGATCTGTGCCCCGATCGAGTTGAGCCGCTCGGCCAGGTCCTCGTAGCCGCGGTTGATGACGTACACATTGCGCAGCACGGACGTGCCGTCGGCCGCCATCATCGCCAGCAGTACGACCACGGCGGGCCGCAGCGCGGGCGGGCACATCATCTCGGCGGCGCGCCAGCGGGTCGGGCCCTCGACCAGCACGCGGTGGGGGTCGAGGAGTTGCAGTCGGCCGCCGAGCCGGTTCAGGTCGGTCAGGTAGATGGCCCGGTTGTCGTAGACCCAGTCGTGGATGAGGGTCTTGCCCTGTGCGGAGGCCGCGATGGCCGCGAAGAACGGCACGTTGTCGATGTTCAGGCCAGGGAACGGCATCGGGTGGATCTTGTCGATCGGCGCCTCCAGCTTGGAGGGCCGTACGGTCAGGTCCACCAGCCGGGTACGGCCGTTGTCCGCGAAGTACTCCGGCGTGCGGTCGTGGTCGAGGCCCATCTCCTCCAGTACCGCGAGCTCGATCTCCAGGAACTCGATCGGCACCCGGCGCACCGTCAGCTCCGACTCGGTGACCACCGCGGCGGCGAGCAGGCTCATCGCCTCGACCGGGTCCTCGGAGGGCGAGTAGTCCACGTCCACGTCGATGTTCGGCACGCCGTGGACGGTGAGTGTGGTCGTGCCGATGCCCTCCACCCGTACGCCGAGTGCCTCCAGGAAGAAGCACAGGTCCTGGACCATGTAGTTGGAGGAGGCGTTGCGGATGACGGTCACGCCGTCGTGGCGGGCGGCGGCGAGCAGCGCGTTCTCGGTGACGGTGTCGCCGCGCTCGGTCAGCACGATGGGCCGGCCGGGGGAGACGGCCCGGTCGACCTGGGCGTGGTAGAGCCCCTCGGTGGCGGCGATGTCGAGCCCGAACCGCCGCAGCGCGATCATGTGCGGCTCGATGGTCCGGGTGCCGAGGTCGCAACCGCCCGCGTACGGCAGCCTGAAGGTGTCCATACGGTGCAGCAGCGGGCCGAGGAACATGATGATGGACCGCGTCCGGCGGGCGGCCTCGGCGTCGATCGCCTCCATGTCCAGCTCGCTCGGGGGCACGATCTCGAGGTCGACCCCGTCGTTGATCCAGCGGGTGCGGACGCCGATCGAACCGAGTACCTCCAGAAGGCGGTAGACCTCTTCGATCCGGGCCACCCGCCGCAGCACCGTGCGCCCCTTGTTCAGAAGCGTCGCGCACAGCAGCGCGACGCACGCGTTCTTACTGGTCTTGACATCGATCGAGCCGGACAGACGACGTCCGCCGACCACGCGCAGATGCATCGGACCCGCGTAGCCCAGGGACACGATTTCGCTGTCCAGGGCTTCACCGATTCGAGCGATCATCTCAAGGCTGATGTTTTGGTTGCCGCGCTCGATGCGATTGACGGCGCTCTGACTTGTGCCGAGCGCCTCGGCGAGCTGCGACTGTGTCCAGCCCCGGTGTTGCCGGGCATCACGGATGAGCTTGCCGATGCGTACGAGGTAGTCGTCTGCCATGGCGCGACCGTATATCTGATGTGAGATAAAGAGAAACGGAGCGCACCCGTCCGGGTAGTGGACTGCGGCACACCGCACCCACGGGGGAGTTCGGTCAGCGCTCCCGCCGACGCGTCGTGCGCCGCCAGCCGAAGGGGCCCGGCAGATCCATCGAGGTGGTGCGGCGTCCGGTGCTGCTGCGGGTGTGGCGCGGCCCGTGCCGGCCGCCCGTGGTGATCGACCACGAGCGCCGGTTGATGTTCAGCCGCACCCCGGGAAGGATGCGGAAGCTCTTGCGGAACGTGAGGGGCATGAGTGGTCCGCCCTACTGGATTTCACGGCTGTTTGTCTCGGTTTGCTACACCGACTGTGGTGCGTCCCGTTCCCAGTACCCCGAAACGGGCGATGGTTGCCTGTGAACTCCCGGCGTGTTCAGCCTCGTTCCGCCGCCCCGCGCTCCACGAGCGTCTGAGTGCCGATGGCCCCTAGGAGGGCGACCTGTTCGGCGTCCCGCGTCCCCGGCTCGGCCGTGTAGACCATGATGCGCAGGTCGCTGCCCGCGACGCTGAGCACGTCGCAGTCGAGCGTCAGGGGGCCCAGCTGCGGATGGTCGACGGTCTTGCGCGAGGACTCGTGGTGGCCCACGGCCTCGGACTCCCACAACACGGCGAACCGGTCGCTGTTCGCGCGCAGCTCCTCGATCAGGCGCCGCAGTCGCTGGTCCGCCGGATACCGGTGCGCGGTCGCGCGCAGGTCGGCGACCACGGTGGTCTCGAACTCGCGCCGGGCCTCGGGGGTGTGGCGGACGTGGGTGCCCGGGCCCACGAGGTTGCGCCACACCGCGTTGCGCTCGTTGCCGCGCCACCCGGACGGGTCGCCCATCAGGGCCGCGTACAGCGGGTTGGCCAGCAGCAGGTTCCATGCCGCGTCGAAGACCGCGACGGGCGTTCCGGTCAGCCGGTCCAGCATCCGGTGCACGCCGGGGGTGATGTGGGCGGGCACCGTGCCGCGCCCCGGCGGGACCAGTCCGGCGAGATGGAAAAGGTGTTCGCGCTCGGCGCCGGACAGCCGCAGCGCCCGGCCGAGCGCCTCGACGATCTGCTCCGAGGGGTTGCTCGCCCGGCCCTGTTCGAGCCGGGTGACATAGTCGACCGAGATCCCGGCCAGCAGCGCCAGCTCCTCGCGGCGCAGTCCGGCCGCGCGCCGGTGTCCACCGGCGGGGAGCCCGGCCGCCTCGGGGGAGACCCGGTCCCGCCAGCGCCGGACCGTCCGCCCGAACTCCGTACTCGCCATCCCCCCACTGTGCACCGGTCCGCCCGCCCGTGCCTGGTACTGGCAGTGCCATGAAGACGGGCCGGGGACCGCTCGCACCGTCGTTCCGTGTCCTTGCGAAGCTCGGCCGAGGGCGCGTCGACAGCATGCCGGGCATGACCAGTGGGCGCCCATGTACTAGAGTTATCTCGACATCGAGATATCTGCCGAGGTGCACCGCAGCCGCCACCCCGGTAAGGCTTGCCTAACTTAGCCTTACCTTAGCGGATCGGCCAAGACGTCGTGGCGGCAGGATGCGGTGGGAACGCGCACATCAATGAAGGAGACTGTCGTGTCGGCGAACAGCTTCGACGCCCGCAGCACGCTGCAGGTGGGCGACGAGTCGTACGAGATCTTCCGGCTGGACAAGGTGGAAGGCTCGGCTCGCCTTCCGTACAGCCTGAAGGTGCTGCTGGAGAACCTGCTCCGCACCGAGGACGGCGCGAACATCACCGCCGACCACATCCGGTCCATCGGCAACTGGGACTCCCAGGCGCAGCCCAGCCAGGAGATCCAGTTCACGCCCGCCCGCGTGATCATGCAGGACTTCACCGGCGTGCCCTGTGTCGTCGACCTCGCCACCATGCGTGAGGCCGTCAAGGAGCTCGGCGGCGACCCGGCGAAGATCAACCCGCTGGCCCCGGCCGAGCTGGTCATCGACCACTCCGTCATCGCCGACAAGTTCGGTACGAACGACGCGTTCGCGCAGAACGTCGAGCTGGAGTACGGCCGCAACAAGGAGCGCTACCAGTTCCTGCGCTGGGGCCAGACCGCCTTCGACGAGTTCAAGGTCGTCCCGCCGGGCACCGGCATCGTCCACCAGGTGAACATCGAGCACCTGGCGCGCACGGTCATGGTCCGTAACGGCCAGGCGTACCCCGACACGCTCGTCGGCACCGACTCGCACACCACCATGGTCAACGGCCTCGGTGTGCTCGGCTGGGGCGTCGGCGGCATCGAGGCCGAGGCCGCGATGCTCGGCCAGCCGGTCTCCATGCTCATCCCGCGCGTCGTCGGCTTCAAGCTGACCGGTGAGCTCACCCCGGGCACCACGGCCACCGACCTCGTGCTCACGATCACCGAGATGCTGCGCAAGCACGGCGTCGTCGGCAAGTTCGTCGAGTTCTACGGCGAGGGCGTCGCCGCCACCTCGCTGGCCAACCGCGCCACCATCGGCAACATGTCGCCGGAGTTCGGCTCGACGGCCGCGATCTTCCCGATCGACGCGGAAACGATCAAGTACCTCAAGCTGACCGGCCGCAGTGAGCAGCAGCTCGCGCTCGTCGAGGCGTACGCCAAGGAGCAGGGCCTCTGGCTCGACCCGGCCGCCGAGCCCGACTTCTCCGAGAAGCTGGAGCTCGACCTCTCCACGGTCGTCCCCTCGATCGCCGGCCCGAAGCGCCCGCAGGACCGCATCGTCCTCGCGAACGCCGCGCAGCAGTTCGCGCGGGACGTGCGCAACTACGTGGACGAGGACGACGAGGCGGGCAAGGAGTCCTTCCCGGCCTCCGACTCCCCGGCCACCACCAACGGCGTACCGACCCGTTTGACCACGGTCACCGCCCCCGACGGCTCGACCTACGAGATCGACCACGGCGCGGTGACGGTCGCGGCCATCACCTCCTGCACCAACACCTCGAACCCGTACGTCATGGTCGCCGCCGCGCTGGTGGCCAAGAAGGCGGTCGAGAAGGGCCTGACCCGCAAGCCGTGGGTCAAGACCACTCTCGCCCCGGGCTCCAAGGTCGTCACCGACTACTTCGACAAGGCGGGGCTCACCCCCTACCTCGACAAGGTCGGCTTCAACCTCGTCGGCTACGGCTGCACCACCTGCATCGGCAACTCCGGCCCGCTGCCGGAGGAGGTCTCCAAGGCCGTCAACGACCACGACCTCGCCGTCACCTCGGTCCTCTCCGGCAACCGGAACTTCGAGGGCCGTATCAACCCCGACGTCAAGATGAACTACCTGGCCTCCCCGCCGCTGGTCGTCGCGTACGCGCTCGCGGGCTCCATGAAGGTGGACATCACCAAGGACGCGCTGGGCGTCGACCAGGACGGCAAGCCGGTCTACCTGGCCGACATCTGGCCCTCCGAGGCCGAGGTCAACGACGTCGTGGCGAACGCCATCGGCGAGGACATGTTCAACAAGTCCTACCAGGACGTCTTCGCGGGCGACGCCCAGTGGCAGGCGCTGCCGATCCCGACCGGCAACACCTTCGAGTGGGACCCGCAGTCCACCTACGTCCGCAAGCCCCCGTACTTCGAGGGCATGGCGCACGAGCCGTCCCCGGTCACCGACATCGCCGGTGCCCGTGTGCTCGCCAAGCTGGGCGACTCGGTGACGACGGACCACATCTCTCCCGCCGGCGCCATCAAGGCCGACACCCCGGCCGGCAAGTACCTCACCGAGCACGGTGTGGAGCGTCGTGACTTCAACTCCTACGGCTCGCGCCGAGGCAACCACGAGGTCATGATCCGCGGCACGTTCGCCAACATCCGCCTGCGCAACCAGATCGCGCCGGGCACCGAGGGCGGCTACACCCGCGACTTCACCGTCGAGGGCGCGCCCGTCGCGTTCATCTACGACGCCTCGCGCAACTACATCGAGCAGGGCACCCCGCTGGTCATCCTGGCCGGTAAGGAGTACGGCTCCGGCTCGTCCCGCGACTGGGCCGCCAAGGGCACCGCGCTCCTCGGCGTCAAGGCCGTCATCGCCGAGTCGTACGAGCGCATCCACCGCTCGAACCTCATCGGCATGGGCGTCCTGCCGCTCCAGTTCCCGGAGGGCGCCACCGCCGAGGCACTCGGCCTCACCGGCGAGGAGACCTTCTCCTTCACCGGCGTCGAGGAGCTCAACAACGGCACCACCCCGCGCACGGTGAAGGTCACCACCGACACCGGCGTCGAGTTCGACGCGGTCGTCCGCATCGACACCCCCGGCGAGGCGGACTACTACCGCAACGGCGGCATCATGCAGTACGTGCTGCGCAACCTGATCCGCAAGTAGGCGATCCGGTACGGCGGCCGGGCCGCACTCCTCTTCGGAGGGGTGCGGCCCTTCGCATGCGACGGCACGTCCGCGCACCTACACCCAGCCGCGCTGCGCCGCCCGCATCCCCAGCTGGAAACGGCTGGCCGCGCCCAGCCGCTCCTGCAGATCACTCACCCGGCGGCGCAGTGTCCGCAGACTCACCCCCAGGTGACGGGCGACCGCCTCGTCCTTCATCCCGGCGGCCAGCAGCCGGATCAACGTCCGTTCCCCCTCGGTGAGTTCACCGTCGGCGACCGGCTGGCCGAGCGGCGTCGCCTGCTGCCAGGCCAGCTCGAACAGCTTCTGCAGGGCCTCGGTGACCGCCGAGTGTCGTATGAGGACCGCGCAGTAGCCGCCCGCGTCCGCGGCGGTCAGCGGCAGCATCGCGGTACGCCCGTCGACCACCAGCAGCTTCACCGGCACGGCGGGCAACACCCGTGCCTGTTCGCCGAGTTCGACCATCCGTAACGCGTGCCACAGGACGTCCGGATCCTCCAGCGCGGTGGCCGCGTAGACCGCGCGATAGGACACGCCACGGCCCAGCAGATCGGCCTGCAGGTCCAACTGCGGGGTGCGCGGGGCGAGATAGGGCGGGGAATCGAAGAGGCACACCTCGTGTTCGGCGCGGGCGTACAGCTCCTCCAGCCGCGCGGCGTTGGCGCTCTCGCCATCCACCACCTCGACCAGCCGGGCGGGCCGTTCGCGCAGCAGCCCCGCGTCGTACGCCGTGGACATCTCCTGCGCGGTGGCGGCCAGCAGTTCGGACTCTGTCTCGCGGCGCCGGATCAGGACACGGATCGCCACCCGTGGGTCGACGGCCCGCAGCCCGCCGACCGAGTCCGGCGGCTGCAGCAGGCCCAGGGCCAGCAGCCGTTCGCAGGCGTCCCGGACCTGGGACCGGGAGCCGCCGGTCAGCAGTGCCCAGCCCGGCGTACCCGCGTCGGGCTGGTGCAGGACTGCCCGGTAGAGGCGCTCGTCGAAGGCGGAGACCCCCACCGCGGCCCAGGGGCTTGCGGCAGGGGTCCGTCCGAGTGCCGGTTCATAAGCCGTGTTCGCCATGGCCCGGCACGGTAGAGGATCTTTGTTAAGCCTGTCGCACCGCTGTGAGCAGTGGTCCTGATTCAGGCCTACTTCAGGCCATACGCCCGTAGCACGGTCTGGTCGATCTGGTTTCCGGCGGCGTCGGAAGCCAGCACCCGCAGGGACACGAACCCCGCTCCCTTCGGTTGCTTGATCTCAGCCTTGCCGTGCTTGACCTTCACCTCCTTCCAGGACGTGCCGTCGTCGTACGACACCCAGGCCTTCAGTGAACTGGCCTTGATGCTCCCCGCCTGGTCCCGGACGGAGAGTCCGAGCTTCATCTTCTTCTTGGCCTCGGCGCGGTTGAGCAGATCGAGCCCGTGCAGGTCGTAGTCGACGGAGAGCAGAGGCAGCGCCGTCTGCGCGTCCGTGTGCGCCGAGGCGAAGGACCACTCCGTGTGTGTGCTGGTGGAGTACCGCGCCCAGTCCGCCCGGCGCTGGGCGTCGAGTATGAAGCGGTACGAGGCCTTCGCCGCCGGGACGTCGAAGACGCCGTAGCCACCGAGCGCCGAGTCGCCGACCAGCTGCCCGTCCGCATACAGCTTGCCCTTCGCCGTGTCCTGCGTACCGTCCACCTGCCCGTAGTGGCCGGTCATGGAGTCGTTCAACTCCGGTACGGACAAGGCGAGTGTGTCGCCGGTGCGGACGGAGGGGCCGTGCTCCTCGCTGCTCGCCGGGCGGATGACCGGGCGCAGCCAGTCCTCGGCGGGTTCCGTGCCCGCCTTGTCGAAGCTCCGCAGAGGACTCCACTCGCCCTGGTTCGCCCGCCAGTCGGGGTAGACGACGTGCCAGGTGCGGGTGTCGGGGTCGACGTTGTAGTACTCGGTGCGCGCCGTGCCGAGCCGCATGTACTCGCCGGTTTCGAAGCCGTAGATCTGCCAGGGACGGAACGAGTACGCGGTGTCGTAGCCCATCGCGCCGGCCTGGGACCCGTAGTAACGGGCCGTGTGCTTGACCGTGTTGGAGCTGTCGAGGCGGTAGGTCTGGTTCGCGGAGATGGCGTCCTTCTGCGCGAACAGCGCGTTGTAGACGTACGGACTGACCGGCGTGCCGCCCAGTTTCAGCGTCACCTTCTTGCCGGTCTGCAGCAGGCTGGTGAGCTTGGCGCCCTCCT
Source organism: Streptomyces sp. NPDC007095 (assembly GCF_040634475.1). NCBI lineage: Bacteria > Bacillati > Actinomycetota > Actinomycetes > Kitasatosporales > Streptomycetaceae > Streptomyces > Streptomyces sp. NPDC007095. Next base: position 5,369 of record NZ_JBEYFS010000263.1, on the reverse strand, counting down.
CGCCGGTGGCGATCATCAGCGGGACGGTGGTCGCGTGGTCCACGGCTTCGATCCAGAAACCGGGGGTCTTGCGGTAGGTGATGAGGTAACTCGCCCCGGCTGCCGTCGCGTTGGCCAGTGCGCTGTCCGACCGCTCGGTGGCGCCGAGCGCGACCACCGCGACCTTGCCCTTGACGTCGAGCCCCGCGAAGTCGGCCTCCGTGCCGCCGCCCGCGTCCACCGCCCGTACCGTGTGCTCTCCGCTGATCTTCGTCGGGAAGCCGTTGTACGTCTGCGAGTAGTACATCGACAGCGGCAGTTTCTCCGGGCCGACGACGCTCGCCGTCAACTCCTTCGCGTACAGGCGGAACTTGGAGTAGAACTCAAAACTTCCCTGAGTGACCTTCTTGAGCGGCGCCACATAGACGTGTTTGTTCCACCAGCCCTGGCTGTAGGACATCCCGAAGGTGCTGCCCGGCCCCTCGCGGTGCCAGGAGGTGGTGAAGCCCTTGAACTCGGAGTCCTCCTTGGTCTTCGGCTTGATCTCCACCGCCTTGCGGGCGTCGAGGGTGATCTCGGTGTCCCCGTCGACCTTGATCTCGGGGTTGCCGACGACCGAGGTACCGACGGACTGGCCGCCCGCGTCGCGGTCGTAGATCCAGGTGCCGAGGGAGTATGTGCCAGCCGGGACCTGCCAGGTCGAATCGTCGGTCATGTTTCCGAACTCATTGGGGAACGCGCCGTTCAGCTCCTGCAGGGCGTACCGCGCTATCCCGGAGACCGGCTGCCCGTCGCGGCCCACCAGGTGCACCTTCAGGCTGTATGTCTTCGGCGCCTTCTCGAAGCCGATGCCCGTGGTGACCAGGATGCCGTCGGCGCGGGCCGTGATGTCGCCCGAGTACCGGCCGTCCGTGTCCTTCGACGGGTCGACGGAGACCGGGACCGTGGCGGTGCCGTGTGCCGGTACCGTGACGGTGCCGGCGCCCGGGGTCACCTCGGAGAGAGTCGACGCGAGCGTCAACTCCACATCCTTGTCCGTGGTGTTGGTGTAGGTGATGTCCTTGCTGTCGACCGCGGTGTCGCCGTCGGCGTAGGTGCCGCCGCTCAGGGTCGAGGTGCCGAAGACGCCCTGCTCGACCGCCCGCACGGCGTCCACCCGGCCGTCGCCCTGCTGGAAGACATCCGCGTCCGGCTGCGTCTTGGCGGTACTGGCCAGGGCCTCCTTGATCTGCTCGCCCGTCCAGTCCGGATGCGCCTGCGCCACCAGTGCCGCCGCGCCCGCCACGTGCGGGGTCGCCATCGACGTACCGCTCGCGGTGGTGTAGTAGTCGTCGACCGGCGTGCCCATGGTGGTCCCGGCGGCGCGGGCCGCGGTGATGTTCACGCCCGGCGCGGTGATCTCGGGCTTGACCGCCACGTCGCCGAGCCGGGGACCGCGGCTGGAGAAGGGGGCCAGCTGGTCCGACTTGTCGACCGCGCCGACCGTGAGCGCCGAGTCCGCGATGCCCGGGGTGCCGATGGTCTGGTCGGTGGGGCCCGCGTTGCCCGCCGCGATCACGAACAGGGTTCCGGTGGAGGCCGAGAGCCGGTCCACCGTCTCGCTCAGCGGATCCGAGGGGCCGTACGCCGTACCGCCCAGGGACATGGAGACGACCTTCGCGCCGGAGTTGGCGGCCCACTCCATGCCCGCGATGATCCACGAATCCTGGCCGTGTCCGGTGTCGTCGAGAACCTTTCCCACCGCCAGTTCCGCGCCCGGCGCCACGCCTTTGTACCGGCCGCCCGAGGCCGCGCCCGAGCCGACGATGGTGGAGGCCACGTGCGTGCCATGGCCGAATTTGTCCTGCACCCCTTCGCCGGGTACGAAGCTCTCGGACTCCGCGATCTTGCCGGCCAGGTCCGGGTGTCCGGTGTCCACGCCGGTGTCCAGGACGGCGACCTTGACGCCCTTGCCGTCGAAGCCGGCCTTCCACACGTCGGGGGCGCCGATCTGCGGGACGCTGACGTCGAGGGAAGCCGAGACCTTGGCATCCAGCCACAGCTTGTCGAGGCCGTCGCCGAGCTGCTGCGCGGCCTTCGCGGTGGGTGAGGTGCCGGGGGCCGGGGCGATGTCCGCCCAGAAACTGGTCGTGGCGGTCGACTTCTTCGCGCTCAGTGCTGCGCCGCCGATACCGGGAAGGGCGAGCGTCCGGCGCGCGCCCTCGGGGGTCTCGGTGCCCTTGCGGTAGGTGGCGATCAGCGGGATCGCGCCGGTCTTCTCGTCGGTGTATCCCTGCTTGACGAGTTGGCTGATGTTGAAGAGGGCGGGGTCGAGGCGGCCGGCCTGGACGAGCGGGATCGCGTCGTCGGGTACGACACTGACCTCGCCCTTCTGTTCGGTGGTCACGAAGTCGACGCCTTCGCGGCCCTGGCCGCGTCGCACGTCGACGGCGCTCTTCCCGTCGGGGCCCGCGGTGAGGGACACGGTGTCCCCGGTGATGAGGGTGACGGTCCGGGTGCTGCCCTGCGTCGGGGCCGATGGGGCTCCTGACGAGGAGCTCGGGGCCGCTACCGAGGGCGCGACCGCACCCGCGAGCAGAGCGGCAGAGCCTGACATGGCCCAGAGGACGTGGAGTCTTCGCATCAGTGGGCTTTCCTCCCCTTGAGAGACCTGGTGAGGTCTGGACCACTGTGCGTGCCGGGGCGGAAGCGGCTCAAGGGAATGTTGTGGCCGAGCTGTGCCAATGCCCTCTTTGGCCACTGGGGTTGAGGACCGCCGGGTCCTCCCGCGTGGCCCTTCGCACGGCTGCGGCAAAGTCGGGACACAGGGTTCTCCCAGCGAACCGGGACAGGATCGTCATATGTCTGGCACCCGAAGCGAACGTCTCCGCGTCACACGCGCCTCCGGCGACCGCGTCCCTGGCGAGCGCGCCGGTGGCGACCGCGTCCCCGGCGAGCGCCCCCGTGTCGGACGTGACGGTGGCGCCCGCGTGCGCGGCGAGCGGATCCGCGAGGACCGCCTCCATGGGGACCGCCTCCGCGGCGAGCGGATCCGTGGGGACCGTGTTCGTGTGCTGATCGTCGACGGCGAACCCGCACTCACCGAACTGCTCTCCGTGGCCGTCACCGAGGCGGGCTGGCGGCCCTACCCGGTCGCCGACGGGCACAGTGCGGTGCGTGCCGCCCGAGGCTGCGCCCCGCACGCGGTCGTGCTCGACGGGATGCTGCCCGACCTCGACGGAATCCAGGTGCTGCGCAGGCTGCGCTACGAGAATCCGGGACTGCCCGTCCTCATGCTGACCGCGCGCGACGCGCTGGAACACCGCATCGACGGCCTGTCCGCGGGCGCCGACGACTACGTGACCAAGCCCTTCTCCCTGGAGGAGGTCGTCCTGCGGCTGCGCGGACTGCTGCGCAGGGCCGGAGCCGAACCGATCCGCACCGACGACTCCGTCCTGATGCTCGGCGATCTCCCCCTGACCGAGGAGACCCGCGAAGTGCGCCGCGACGGTACGCCGATCCAGCTCGCCGCCAAGGAGTTCGACCTGCTCGGCCTGCTGCTCGGCCACCCGCGGCAGGTGCTGAGCACGGCCCAGATCCTCGACCACGTGTGGAGCAGCTCCTTCGACGGCGGCGGCAACCTGGTCGAGGTCTGCATCTCCAACCTGCGCCGGAAGATCGACAAAGGGCGGGCGTCGGTGATCCACGCCGTGTGTGGGGTGGGGTACGCGATCCGGCCGGTGGAGGACGGGAGATGAGCCCCCGACGGACCCGGCTCTTCGGACGCTCCCCTCGGACCGGGCGTTCGCTGCGGAGGCGACTGTTCCTCCCCGTCAGCGCCACCCTCGTCGCCGTCTGCGCCGCCATGGCCCTCACCACCGTCTTCGCTCAACGCTCCTATCTGCTCGGCACCTTGGACCAGCGCGTCAGCGACGCCGCCGAACGCAGCCAGGGCGGGCTCCAGCGCCGCACCGGCGACGGCACGGACCCGGGGTTCCTCAACGAGCGGGGGCAGGCCGTCGGCACCCTCGCCGCCCGGTTCGACGACGACGGCAAGATCCTCGCCGCCGAGGTCGTCACCCACGACGGCGGGCAGCGGACGCTCACCGCCGCCCAGCGCGCCGCACTCGACGGCGTCAGCACGGACGGCTCCCTGCACACCCGTACGGTCCCGGGCCTCGGCAGCTACCGGGTGACCGCTCTCGGCGGCGACGGCGTCTCCGTCCTTACCGGGCTTCCCATGGCCGACGTACAGGACATGATCGGTCGCCTGATCGCGGTCGAGGCCGTAGTGGCCGCCATCGGCCTCACCGCCGCGGGCTGCGTGTGCGCGGTCGTCATACGGCGCCAACTGCGTCCCCTCGGGCGGGTCGCCGCCACCGCCGTCGAGGTCTCCCGCTCCCCGCTGGGCCACGGCGAGGTCACCGGACTGACCCGGGTACCCGAACGCGACACCGACCCCGGCAGCGAGGCCGGCCAGGTCGGTGCCGCCCTCAACCGCATGATCGACCACGTCGAGTCCTCGCTCGCCGAACGCCGGCGCGGCGAGGAGGAGATGCGCCGCAGCGAGGAACGCATGCGCCGCTTCCTCGCCGACGCCAGCCACGAACTCCGTACGCCCCTCGCGTCCATCGCCGGGTACGCGGAACTGATGAACCGCGGCACCGAGAGGATCGAGCCGACCCTGGCCTGGCGCCGGGTCTCCGCCGAGTCGGCCCGGATGACCGGCCTCGTCGAGGACCTGCTGCTGCTCGCCCGGCTGGACGAGGGCAGGCCGCTGCACGCGGCCGAGGTGGACCTCGCGGCACTGGTCGCCGAGGCGGTGTGGGACGCGCGGGCCGCCGGGGACACCCACAACTGGCAGCTGGCGCTGCTGCTGGACACCCCGGCCCTGGTCGTCGGCGACGAGGCACGGCTCCACCAGGCGGTGGCCAACCTGTTGGCCAACGCCCGTGTGCATACGCCTGTTGGTACGACCGTGGTCGCCTCGGTGGAGGCCACGGGCGCGTCCTGCACGATCCGCGTGCGCGACGACGGCCCCGGTATCCCGCCGCACCTGCTCCCGTCCGTCTTCGAACGCTTCACCCGAGGCGACGCCTCGCGCTCCCGGGGCAACCCGACTGAGGGCGGCTCCGGCCTCGGACTCGCCATCGCCGAGGCGGTCACCGCCGCCCACGGCGGTCGCATCCGCGTGGAGAGCGCCCCGGGTCGTACGGAGTTCACGCTCGAACTGCCCCCGGCCGACAGCGCCAGGACCCCGGACCCGGCGCCCGCTCCGGCGCCCGCGTCGGCCTGAAGCCAGACCGCCCTTGGTGCCGCCCCTAGGCCCTGTCGTCAAATTCCCGTCTGCCCCGCGACGCCATGCACGCACTCTCACCGCACCAGGCACAGACCCGAGTACGTCCAGTACG
>NZ_JBEYFS010000262.1:0-15793 GCF_040634475.1 Streptomyces sp. NPDC007095 | reverse complement strand
GTGCGTTCGCAGTGGTCGAGGGCGATGTCCCGCCAGGGCAGGCGGCGGACGCGGTCGAACAGACCTGGATGGTTGGCCTTGACCTGGGCGATGTACTGGGCGCCGCGTTCGCGGAGGTAGGCGCCGTGGGCGTGCTGGGTATGCAGAGCATCGGCGGTGATCACGGTGTCGGTGAGATCGATCGTGTCCAGCAGCGGGGCGAAGGCGGGGATCTCATTGCTCTTGTCGGCGACTTGGCGCTGGGCGAGGACGGTGCCGGTGTGGTCCATCGCGGCGAGCAGGGTGACGTACATGGTGGTGGCGGTGCGCGAGCCGCGCAGGGCTTTGCCGTCGATCGCGATCGCCCGCAGCCCGGGCCCGGCCGGGGTGGCGCGGGCGGCGAGGAAGGCTCCGATCGTTGCTGCACCCCGCCTCACCTGACCGGCTCGCCGAGCTCGCCGCCCTGCTGGGGCCGGCCGGGCCGGCGTCCCCCGACGCGGTCCACCGTGTCGCCCGAGGCCTCGCCCGCAGTGCCCGGGGTGGCTACGCCGACGGAGAGTTCGGCCGGCTGTGCCGGACCGAGCTGGCGCCCGTGCTCCTGCGGCTGGTGGCCGCAGAGACCGAGGCGACCGCGCTGCGTACGGCGGCGGCGCGGCACATTGCTGCGGCGGACCACGGCGAGGACCCGGCACCGCGCGAGCTCCTGGCCGAACTGGCGGGCAAACTTGACCGTGGCTAGGCTTTCTGCGGCAGTCTGGCCTCAGTGGGGTGCCGCGGCCTCAGTGAGCGACTCTGTCGGGAATCTTGATGACGGGCGTCACTTTCCTTGGCGCCACCACAGCCGCCGGGGTAAGTCGCGTGCGTCGAGGTAGTGCCTCCGCGGTGGCCGTCCGCGAACTCCTTGATGGTGCCCTCGGCCCCCGAGCGTCGCCCGTAGAGTCGGCGCCAGTCCGCATCCTGCTGGTTGGCGCGGTTCTTGGTTTGGAGTTCGTGCAGGCGGCGGGTGGGAAAGTACAGGCTGCGAAACGGGCCTGGAGTGCACTTGGCCCGCTCGGGGCAGCGGCCGCACTGGCGGGCGTCGAACCGGACTGTGACCTTGGTCGGCTCGGGCACCGGCAGGTCCTGCCAGTTGCCGCTGACCTGCCCGTTGGGGCAGGTTACCTCGCGCTGTTCGAAGTCGATGATGAAGTTCTCCCGGCCGAATCCGTCGCCTGCCCGGTGCTGCGGGGTGGTGCTCGGCGGCAGCGGCCCGATCAGAGCGACGCGGTGCAGGCGGGCGGCGGCGTCCATGCCGGCCACGGAGGTGTAGCCGCCGTCGACCAGGTGCCGGTCCGGCAGCAGGCGCAGCCGCCTGAGGCGGGCGTGGATGCCGGGCAGCGCCTGGCTGTCCGCGCTGGAGACGACGGTGGCCACGTCGGTGATGACGTTGATCCGCTTTTCGTCGCAGGTCTCGGTCACGTGCACGAGGTAGCCGGTCTAGCGGGTGTCGCCGCGGCGCGTCCAGCGCGCCTCTGTCTCATACGGCGACTCGATCTGAATCCGGGAGGGCGGCCGGCCGTCGCGGTTCGTGCGCGGCCTGAACCGCCCCTTGGCATCCACCAGGAAGTGCTGCACCAGGATCGTTCGGAGCACCTTCGCCTGCCCCGGAGCGGCGCCGGGGAACCGGGCGTCAAGGCGTTGCAGCAGTTCGCGGGCGTCGTTGCCCACCTGCTCCAGGCGGGCGACGGGGTGGCTGGGCTGGGAGCACAGGCGAACCGGCCGGCCGTAGCGTTGGGCCCATTCGGCGGTGACCAGCTCATCCAGTACCTCTGGCGCGTCGCGGGCCACCTCTTCGAGCACGGCGCGGACCGCCTCGGTCACCAGCGCCAGGCGGGTCAACTCCCGTGCGACGGACAGGACGTGGGTGGAGTCGGTGCGCTGCGTGACGCGCCCCTTGAGCAGGCCGGCCCGTCGGATCCGGGTGAGTGCGAGGCCCAGTAGCCGGTCGGCGCGGTCGCCTTCGGCGAGCCGGTCGCGGAAGGCGGACAGGACGCTGTGGTGGAAGCCGGGATCGTCCAGGTCCAGTCCGAGGGCGTACTTGAAGTCGATTCGGCAGCGCACCGCTTCGGCGGCCTGGCGGTCGGAGAGGTTCATCGCGTACTGCAGCACGCAGACGGTGGCGGCGAGCTGGGCGGGTGAGAGCCCAGGGCGGCCGTCACGCGGGTACCAGGCGGTGAAGTCCTCGTCACGCCAGAGGCCGTCGAGGCGGTCGCGGATCCACATCGCGGTGGTGCCTTTGGAGTTGGCTGCGCGGGCAACCCGGGTGGTCAGCGACGGGATCTCGGCTCCGGAGTGAGGTTGGAGGGACACATCGGGCTCCTGGGGAACGAGGGCGGGACGTTCCAACGAGCCTGACGCAACGTCACGATCGTTCACTGCCGTCCTCAAGATTCCCGACAGAGTCACTCACTGATCGCAGAGCCGAGGACGACATCGACGGCTCGTGCGCAAGCAGGGCGACGAGACCAGAACGGCACCGGCGGTGCCGCTACCGCGAGACGCTGTCTCAACCAAGCAAGATGTTGGAGCATTTCACGTCTCACCGCTGCTGCCTACGGTGAAGAAGTGCAAAAGATGATTCTCGGTAACGTTGAAATTTCGCGGGTAGTCGAGTTCCACGGTGCTTTCGGTGCCACTGAAGTACTGTTCCCGTCCGTACCCGGCGAGCTGTGGCACCGGCACGAGTCCTGGCTGGCACCCGACTTTTTGAACGCAGAGACGGGGGAGTGGCAGTCGAGCGTGCAGACCTGGGTGCTGCGCAGCGCCGGCCGCACCGTGCTGGTCGACACAGGGCTGGGCGAGGACAAGGCTTCGGAGCTCGGACTGTCCGACGAGGACGGCGGCGATTTCCTCGAGCATCTGGCGGCGATCGGAGTGAGGCCTGACGAGGTGGACCTCGTCATCAACACGCATCTCCACGACGACCACGTGGGATGGAACACCCGGTTCGTCGACGGTGAGTGGGTGCCCACGTTTCCCAACGCGCAGTATCTGATCAGCCGCGCTGACTTCGACTTCTGGCACCCCGCCAACAGCCACGCTCCACGATTCGCCGACACCGGAGCCAAGTTCAACGGCAGCGTGCTGCCGGTGCACCAGGCAGGCCAGGCGGTGCTGTGGGAGGGGGACAGCTACCGCATTGATGAGGACCTGGTGCTGGAACTGGCCCCCGGCCACACGCCCGGCTCCGCGGTGTTGCGGCTTGAGTCCGGAACGGAGCGGGCACTGTTCGTCGGCGATCTGATTCACACCCCACTCCAGATATTCGAACCCGATCACGACATCTGCGTGAGCGAGGACCCGGCCATGGCCGCCCGGTCTCGCCGTCGCGTTCTCGAACAGGCAGCCGCGACGAACAGCCTGGTGGTGCCGGCGCACCTGGGCGGCGCGGGCGGCGCCGAGGTCACGCGGGCGAACGGGACTTTCTCGATCAAAAGGTGGGCGTCGCTCTCCAGCAGCTGATCGGGTAGAGAAGGATGCGACGATGGACGTGCTCAGCGATGCGATCACCACCATGCGGGTGGGGCGCCCTTCCATGTCTCTGACAAGGGCAGACCCGTCGTGGACGGAGAGGGTTCAGTCTTTCGATGGGGCCCGACTGTACGTGGTCATCACCGGCGGTATCCGGGTGGAAGAAGCGGACGGATCAGGCGTCGATCTTGAACTGGGCGACGCCGTCCTGTTCCCGTTTGGAATAGAGCACAGGCTGATCAACGCCACCGATGACACGGCCCAACTCCTGTCCGCTGCCTACCGGCTCGACCAAGCACGTCCTCATCCGCTGTTCGCCAACCTTCCTGAGCTGGTGAGTCTCCCCGCACGAGCGGACCGATACCCGAGTCTTCGGGCCTCGATCGAGCTGTTGCGCAGTGAGCTGGGCGAGCAGATGTACGGCAGGGACCTGGTACTTCCAGCTCTGCTCGATGTGCTCCTGGTACACGTGGTCCGTGCCTGCCTCGCTGAAAGCGCGGGGCTGCAGACCGTCGGTTGGTGTGTGGCGCTCGAGGACGAGGTGATCGCACGCTCACTGCGCGCCGTGCACGAACGCCCCGCCGAGCCCTGGACCGTGCAGTCGCTGGGCGCGTATGCCGGCCTGTCCCGTGCCGCTTTCGCCCGCAGGTTCACCGCTATGGTCGGGCAGCCACCGCTCACCTACCTGACGTGGTGGCGGCTCACCACGGCGGCACGACTGCTCCAGACGACCGACGCTCCGCTGTCTGTGATCGCGCAACGCAGCGGCTACGGCTCGGTGTATGCGTTCGCCAACGCCTTCAAACGTGAGTACGGGATCTCCGCCGGCCGCTACCGGCAGCAACACCGCGCGGACCGGCAGGGGTTGGCAGAGGCTCTGTGAGAGAGTCCGGTGGGCCTACTGTGGGGCCAGTGACAGTGGTCGGACACGTACGGTGTCCGTTCGATAAGAAGAGGTTCACATGACGGTTGTGTCGATCAGGAAACTCGGTGACCCGGTTCTGCGGGAGCCGGCCAAGCCGATAACCGACTTCGATGCCGAACTGCGCACATTAGTGGGCGACCTGCGTGAGACGCTGAGCGACAGCCAGGGGGCCGGGCTTGCCGCGCCCCAGCTCGGTGTCGGGCTCCGTGTGTTCGTCTGGAGCCCCAAGTTGTCGGACGGCGATCTGGACCATCTGGTCAATCCCGTAGTGGACTTCCCGGACGAGGAGGAACAGGACGGCATAGAGGGATGCCTGTCCATCCCCGGCGTCTACCTGGACACCAGGCGTCGGATGAACGTCGTGGCGAAGGGCTTCACCATGCAGGGCGACCCGGTCCAGGTCGTCGGGGACGGGATGCTGGCCCGCTGTATCCAGCACGAGACTGATCACCTGGATGGTGTGATGTTCATCGACAGGCTGACCCCTGAGATGCGGGAGCGGTGGATGGCCACGCTGCGCGCGGCCGACTGGTTCGACGAGGATGTCATGGCAAAGATCAAACAGTCACCACACCAGTAGAACGGCCGACCGTGCGGAAAGCGGCTCAGCGTCGCTTTCCGCACGTCTGTCTGCTGACCGCGGCGTCTTGGGCGGCGGATTCCAGCGATCGTCGCAACAGCTGTGCCGTACAGCGCGCCGGCCACCTCGTCGGGGAACTCCGTGACCAGGAGCGTGGGCGCAGCCCGGGACCCGTGCGCCGCGCCGGGCCCAACATGGGGGCCAGCAGCACGGGTTCGGCCACTTCGTACGGCATCGTGGACAGTTCAGCGATAGGGTACCGGCTCGGCCGTAAGATCGCTGGGTGCAGCGCACGCGTTTCGGGGAACCGGCGACCGGGAGTCGATTGACCTCACGCGCCACCTCGCGTTCATCGACATCCGGAACCCTGGCGAAGCCCCAGTGAGTGACTCTGTCGGGAATCTTGAGGACGGCAGTTACTGATCTCGGCTCGTCCGGGTGATGTTGGGGTATCCAGGGGCAGGCCGGTTCCGGCTATGAACCCGTCAAGGACGCAGGGTCGGTACTGGAGGCGTTTGAGCCGATTGCGTACGAGCGTCTCGAGGCGGTCGAGGGCGACGACGGCGAGGTTGGCGAGGCTGCGTTTGATGTGTGCCCAAGCCCCCTCGACCGGGTTGAGCTGTGGCGAGTAGGGGTGCCAGTAAGAGCCGTGTCACCAGCCGCAAACGGCGAGGGTCAGTGATGTTCAGGGCGTCGTGGCAGTGGTCTTGGCCCCGTAGTCCTAGCTCGGACACCAGGGAACAAGTAACCCGCCGGTGGCTTTCAGGGCTTTACCGTGACGGTCTTCTTCGGCTGGCGGGGGACGGTCTTGGTCTTGTCGAGGTGCCCGTACACCGTCGACCGGGGGACGCCGAACATGTCGGCGATCTGCTGGACGGTCTTCTCCCGCTCGTCGTAGAGCCGTTGGGCAAGCGCGGCCTGGTCCGCTGTGAGCTTCGGCCGACGCCCACCGACCCGCCCCCGGGCCCGCGCGGAGGCGAGCCCGTCGTTCGTGCTCGCCACGATCAGCTCCCGCTGGAGCTCAGCGAGTACGGACAGCATCCCGAACATCGCCCGGCCCTCCATGGTGGCGGTGTCGATGCCCTGCTCGATGACGTGCAGCCCGATACTCCGCTCGCGCAGCTCGGCGCCGAGGGTCACCAGGTGCAGCACCGAGCGGGAGAGCCGGTCGAGCCGGGTCACCTTCAACGTGTCGCCCGGGCGCAGCAGCTGCATGACGAGGTCCAGCATCGGGCGGGACGCTTTCGCGCCGCTGGCGACATCGACGTGGATGTTGTCGCGGTCGACGCCATGGCGGAGTAGTGCGTCGATCTGATGATCGGGGTTCTGGTCGGCCGTCGATGTGCGGCAGTAGCCAATGAGCATCGTCGGAAACTACCCGAAGGATCGTTCTCCGACGTTGATTTCCGACGCGAGTTGCCGACACTGCCCACCTGCAGGTTCGTGATCGCCACCCCGAGTGTCGGCAGACGTTCGTTTGCCGACACTTGCAGCGCGGCGCTTCGGCAGGTGGCAGCCAACGCTAGGCATCGTCGCAACCTAGAGCATCGGGTGCTGTCCGCGTGTTCCTCGCGGACAGCAGCCCAGCACTTTTGTTTCGAGCTCCGGTTCTATTCGGTGCGTAGGGCGGTGGCAGTGCGGGTCCGGGCGGCCCATCCCGCGGGCAGGAAGGCACCCAGGACGGCGATGAGCAGACCGCCGAATCCGAGCAGGACCAGTTCGGTCGGGTGATAGACGTCGATAACCGAGGCGGGCATGTTGATTCCTGCGCTGTGGCCCATGGCGGGCACGATCGTCGCCTGCAGGGCCGCCCCGACGGGAACGCCGGTGGCGCCGCCGATCAGGCCGATCACCACGACGGACGCGATGACCATGGTGACGGCCTGTCGAGGTGTCATGCCCAGCGCCTTGTGGACGCCGAGGTCGTGGATGCGTTCGCGGGTGTCGAGCACGACCGCGTTCAGCACGCCCAGCCCGGCGGTGGCGACGAGCATCAGTGTGAGGATGGCGGTCAGCGCGTCCAGGGCGAGGATCGCATCGCTCTTGCCCTGGAACTGGTCGCTTTGGGCGCTGACGCCCAAAGGCCGTAGCGCGGTGTCGAGTTTGTGGATGTAGCCGCGCACCTCCGTGCCGGGCTTGACGGCGATGGAGTAAGTGTCAGGGTGCAGGTTCGGCTCCGCGGCGGCGAGCGTCCCGGCGTCGGTGAGGACCTCCATGGTCTGAGTGTGGGGGTCGAAGACCTCGCCGACGATACGGACCGGGACCGCCTTGCCGTGGTCCTCCAGCGTGACGGTGTCCCCGACGCGGGCGCCCGTGGCGGTCAGGAACGTGGTGGGCACGACTGCCTGGCCGGGACCGTGGAACCAGCTTCCCGAGATCATCCGGTAGCCGGCCCAAGAGGCGTTGCCGGTGAAGGCGAAGACGGTGGTGGAACCGGTCACGCCCGCGACGCTCACCTCTGTCTCGGCGGTGCCGTAGTACGCCCGGGTCCCGGTCTGCGCGTTGACGGCCGCAGTGATAGCGGCGGGATCGGCTGAGGTCGGCGTCCGCGGTCCCCGGTTGCGAGCGACGGGTCCGTGCCCGGACTGCGGGGCGAACGTGGGGACGATGACATCGGCGTTGTCGTGGTTCTTCGCGGCCTGCACCTGGGTCAAAGAAGCGCCTACACCGATGGCGAATGTGGCGGCGGTGGCGCCGAACACGATCGCTGCGACCATCGCGGCGGTGCGAGCGGGGCGGGCGAAGGGGTGGGCGAGGCCGAGGCTGACCGGCCGGGGCAGCGGGAGCCGTGTTGCCAGCCGGGCTGCCCGCTGGCCGCGGCCGGGGCGCGGGGTGCGCCCGACGGCGAGCGCATCGACGGTACGCAACCGGCCCGCCCGAAGGGCGGCCGCCCAGGCGGTCACGGCCGTCAGGCCGAGTGCTCCGGCGATCACCGCAACATCGACCTGGGGGGCAACGCCCGAGGTGTTCGTGCCGTAGAGCTGGTTGGTCGTGGAGAGCACCGGGATGGCGAGGACGTTGCCTGCGACGACCCCGATCACGGTGCCGACCGCCGCGGGGACCAAGGCCTGGCCCATGTAGGCCCGTACGACCTGGGCCGGGGTGAATCCGATGGCCTTGAGGATGCCGATCCGTCGCGTACTGACACCGACCGCGCCGGCGACGACGTTGCCGACGATGAGTACCGACATGACCACGCCCAGGACGCCGAACGCGATGAGGAACGGTATGAACAGTGCGGTGTTGCGGTCGGTGCCCAGTTTGACGTTGAGCCAGGACTGCGCCCCGGTCAGCGCCCCTGCGGGGACCGCCGCGGATATCGCGGCGCGGTCGGCGGCGATCTGCGCGGTGGTGCCGGCCGCGGCGAAGCGGTACAGCATCTGGTATCGGCGTGGCGCGCCGGGTGCTGTCAGTGCGGCGATCTCGGACGGTGTCACCCAGCCGTCGGCGGTGCTGCTGACCGACCGGGCGACGCCGACCACGGTGAGCGTCGGGCTGCCGGGAAGGCCGAGAACTCGGAGGGTCGAGCCCAGGGGGATGCCGACGGACACGATCTCGCCGGGGCCGGTCACCCACCTGCCCGCGGTCAGCGTGACGTCGTCGACGGGTCCGCCGGGACCGGCGCGACCGACGACCGTCATCGGCGGCAGGTCCACGCCGGGCGGCAGGGCGGTGCCGGCGCCGCTGTGCGCGTTGATCGTCGCAGTCGGGAACGGCCCCGACGCGGCGGCGACGCCGGCCACGTGCGCGGTTGCCGACAACTGGGCGGTCGTGGTCCTGCCCGCGTCGAACTGCGCGGTCAGATGCGCTCCGTGCTGCCCGGCGAAGGCGTGGTCGAACGGAGCGGTGGAGGCCACGAGCAGCGACCCGCCCAGCACGGACGCGGTCACCGCCATCATGGCGGCCAACCCGGTCACCACCGTCTGGACCCGGCGGCGGCCCACGCCCGCGCGCACCACCTTCCCCAGCGTGCTCATCGGTCCGCCCCCACGTGCGAGTCGGCGGCGATCCGGCCGTCGACGAGCTGGATCGTGCGCGTCGCGCAGGACTGCGCCAATGCCACATCGTGGGTGACCAGGACGATGGTCTGGCCGTCGGCGTGCAGGTCGCCCAGCAGGTCCTTGACGTCCTCACCGGAGGCGGTGTCCAGCGCGCCGGTCGGCTCGTCGGCCAGCAGTAGCGCCGGACGGTTCATCAGAGCCCTGGCCACCGCGACCCGCTGCCGCTCACCGCCGGACAGCCGGCCCGGGTAGGCATGGGCGTGGCGGTCGATGCCGAGCGCTTCGAGCAGTTCCGCCGCGCGTCGGCGCGCCTCGCCGCGCGCCAGGCCGGCCAGTTGCGCCGGCAGCACCACGTTGTCGACGACGGTCAGGTCGTCGAGGAGGTTGAAGAACTGGAAGACCATCCCGATGCTGGCCCGTCGGTAGCGTGCCGAGGCGGCCTCGCCGAGCTCGTCGACCCGTACACCGGCCACGGTGACGGTCCCCGCGCTCGGCCGGTCAAGCCCGGCGAGCAGGTTGAGCAGGGTGGACTTGCCGCTACCGGAGGGCCCGAGGACCGCGACCGCCTCACCGGGCGCAACGGTGAGCGACACCTCGGCGAGCGCGGGCGGACCGTCGTCGTATCGGCGGCTCACATCGCGCAGTTCGATCAACGGTGTGGTCATGGTCGTCTCCCTGGATGGCCCTGAATGGCCTGGTCGACGCTAGGTGCACCGCCGGGCACGGTGCGTCCGCCGCGGGAGGCATTCCCGGTACCGCGTCGGGACGAGGCTGACCGCTGTCATCCCTGCGATGTAGTCCACGGATGTATCCCGCCTGATCACCAGGTGGATGCCGCAAGGCCGCGGCGGCGGCGAGAATGAGCGGATGGTGAACGTGCCGATCATGGACCGACTGCGCGAACTGGCCGGGCAGATGGCGCGCCCGACCGGTCAGTTGCCACGGCCCACCCCGCGCAGCCGGGCATTCGACGTAGCGTTGGCGCTGATCCTCGCCGCCGACGGCATCCGCTACGTCACGATCATGAACAACGGGGCCGGGCCGGTTGACTGGACCGGCGCGGTGCTCCTCGTGCCGCTCGCCGCGGCGCCCCTGGCGCTGCGTCGCCGGTTTCCGCTCACGGTGCTGTGGACCGTGACGGCCGCGACTCCGCTGATCATGCGCGACTCCGGGGACATCGCCTTCTACGCCGGCGTCGTCTGCCTCGTCGCCGTCTACAGCGCTGCGGCCTACTGCTCCCACCCGGTGCCGACGCTGGTGAGCCTGCCGGTGGCGGCCGCGGTACTGGTGGTCCTGTTCACCAACGCGAAGCTGCCCCAATTCCGGAACGGTGTCGTCGCGGTCCTGGTCCTGATCCCGGTGTTCGCAGCGGCCTACGAGGTCCGCATGTGGCGGCGCCGGGTCGAAGCGGAACGCGCACGGCTGTCCACGCTGGAGCGCGACCAGGTCGAGGCGCTGAACCGGGCGGTCGAACTGGAACGCGCCCGCATCGCCCGCGAGTTGCACGACGTGGTGACGCACAACGTCAGCGTGATGGTCATCCAGGCCGGCGCCGCCCGCAAGATCATGGACGCCGATCCCGAACAAGCCCGCGAGGCGCTGCTCGCGGTCGAGACCGGCGGTCGGGCAGCGATGAGCGAGCTGCGCCAGGTCATGGGGCTGCTCACGACGGACGCCGAAGGACCGGACGGGGACCCGTCGGCGGATCTTGCCCCGCAGCCGGGCCTCAACCGGCTGGAGACCTTGGTCGCAGGGGTGCGGCAGTCCGGAATGGCGGTCGAGTTGACCGTGACGGGGCAGCCGCGCCCCGTCCCGCCCGGTGTCGAACTCGCTGCCTACCGGGTCGTGCAGGAGGCGCTGACGAACACCGTCAAGCACGCCAGTGGCGCGTCCGCGGAAGTGATCGTCGAATACTCCGCCGACCAACTGCGCGTGGAGGTCGCCGACACCGGTGGCCGCCCGAGCACCTCCGCGTCCACCGGCAACGGGCGCGGACTGATCGGCCTGCGCGAGCGCCTCGCCGTCTACGGTGGGACCCTGCACACCGGCCCCAGACCCCGCGGCGGCTTCCGCGTCACCGCACTGGTACCCCTGGAGGCATCATGACTGAGCCGCTGCGCGTGGTGGTCGCTGACGACCAGGCGCTGGTGCGTACCGGCTTCAGGATGATCCTGGCGTCCGAGGGCATCAAGGTGGTCGGAGAGGCCAACAACGGCGCTGAGGCCGTCGACGCGGTCCGGCGCACCCTGCCCGACGTGGTTCTGATGGATATCCGCATGCCGGAGATGGACGGCCTGGAGGCCACCCGGCGCATTCTCACCGGCTCCAGAGGCGAGGGTGCCGATGGCCCGCGCGTGATCATCCTGACCACCTTCGACCTCGACCGTTACGTCTACGCCGCCCTGTCCGCAGGGGCCAGCGGCTTCCTCCTCAAGGACGTCAGCCCCGAACACCTCACCGCCGCCGTCCGCATGGTGCGCACCGGCGACGCGCTGCTGGCCCCCGCCATCACCCGCCGCCTGGTCGAGCGGTTCGCCCGCCGCGACTCCGCCACTGCGGCGATCCACCGAGACCTGGCCGCGCTGACCCCGCGCGAACTCGAAGTCATGCGCCTACTGGCCCAGGGGCTGAGCAACGCCGAGCTTGCCGCCCGCCTCCGCCTCTCCCAGGCGACCGTCAAGACCCACGTCGCCCGCATCCTCGCCAAGCTCGGACTCCGCGATCGCGCCCAGGTGGTCGTCGTCGCCTATGAAACGGGCCTGGTCAGCGTCGACGGAACCGAGGCCGCTTCGCGGCCCGCCGGTCAGCAGCGCGTGTGACCAGCCACTTCACGGCGTCCGAATACCCTCAGGGCAGGGGTAACATGCCCTGACGATCCTCAACCGGCTCTCTGCCGTCCGTCTCTTCCGCAGCACGGGGTCCGGGCACCGTGGTCGCAGCAAGGCTCAGGCGGACGGCCATGTCGAGGTTCACCTCGCCGTACGGGCGCACATGGGACCAGAACAGCGGGGTCAGGCCGCGCCGGTCGGCCGGGGTGAGGAGGTCGGCCCACTCCGGTTCTCCGAGGATGTCCTGGAGCATCAGGGTGTTCACGTAGACCAGGGCGGACTGGAGGATCCGCAGGCACAACACGAACAACTCCTGCTCGTCCCGCCTATTCGAGGCGATCTCCCCGCCCTTGCCGTAGGCGATGACCGAGTTCGCACCGTTGGAGGACTCCATGACGTTCAGGCCCTCATCGATCTCCCGCTGAAGGTCGCGCATCCGCAGATAGCGGGCAACAAAGATGGTCTTCTGAGCGCGGCCGACCTCCAGCATCGCCGCGTAGGTGGGATGGGAGGCGTTGCGGGTGAAGCGCCGCAGGATCGCCTCGGTCGAGGCGGTACGCGTACGGGTCGCGGTGGCGTACTTGATCATCTGGTCGTACTGCTGAGCGATCAGCTCCCAGCGGATCGGACGGGTCAGCGCCGGGGTGAGCCGCGGGTAGGCGTCCGCCTCGCCGGCCACCGGCCGGTACAGCTTCACCTTGTTGATCCGCTTGATCCTGGGCAGCAGGTCGAAGTTCAGCAGTCTCGTGATTCCGAAGCCGATTTCCGACTGGCCATGCGAATCGGTGTAGTTGGCCTCGACATCCATCGTGGTGCCGTGCCGCATCGCGCCCTCGATCATCGCGGCGACCTCGGACGCGGTGCAGTTGATCAGCTGGGAGTGGATGGTCAGGGACTTCTTCTCCACGTGCCAGTAGATGAGCACCCCGCGGCCGCCATAGCGCGAGTGCCACTCGGTGAACAGGTTCTGGTCGTACGCTCGGACGTGCGTGGAGTCGGAGGCGACCGCGGTCGAGCCCTGGCCCCACAACTCGGTGCTGCGGGCGGCGAACGTGGCGTTCGCGATCTGGATGGCGATGGCGCGAGCGGCCTCCGCGGACAGATACCGGCGCCGTACGTACCGCAGTTCGTCCTCGGTGTGGCCGTGGCCGCCGGATGCCACGGCTTTGATCCCGGTGTTCGTGCCGTACGCGTAGATGACCAGCAGCAAGCGTTCAGCCAACACCTCCGGCAAGAGGCTGCCGCCGCCGGAGACGGAGGTGACTGCATCCAGGCACCCGGTCCGCAGCACCGCCTCCTTCAGCATGTCGATCAGCGGCACGATGCCCCAACGCCGCGCAACCTCGCCTTTGACCCTGCGCAGGTTGCGCGGTTCGGGCTGGGCCTCGGCCGCCGTGAGCCGGATCGCCCCGGACTTCCGCTCAGCGATGTCCAACCAGGACAGCTTCGGCATCCGGTCGTTGAGCAGGGTCAGCTCGGCCGTCATCTGCGCGCGCAGCTCGTCGACGAACACCGCGGCGTCCAGCGGCTTGCGCAGCTCCCGGTAGTTCTCCGCCCGCCTCGCCTCGAAGTCCTGCGGCAGGTCCTCGTCCGGGTTGCGCCACTTGTCGGCGCCGACCACCCAGATCTCCTTGCACTTGAGCTGGTCGCGCAGGGCCTGGAAGGCGACGACCTCGTAGACCATGCGCACCACCCGCCGCCGGCCGCGTTTGCCGGTGCGGTGGACGACCTCCGCCCAGTCCCCGCCCATCGCCTTGTGGACCGGCACCGTCTCGCCCAGCGGGTAGTACGTCGTGTTCCCAGCGCTCGCGTACCGGGCCACCAGCGCCAGTGCCTCGATCACCGGCTGGTGGGTGTGGTTGGACGAGCGGAACTCCAGCACTTCCAACAGCTTGATCAGCCCGCGCCGGTAGTGGTTGGTGTACGACGCCTTCAGCGTGGTCTGCACCGTGCGCCGGTAGACCGGGCCGCGGGTCTTGTACTCGTGCACCAGCTCCCGCAGCGTCGCCTCGCCCCCGGACACCGCCGGGAAGACCACCTGCCGCACCGTCCCCTCCGGGGTGCCGATCGACGCCTCGGCGAGCTTGAAGAGGATGTTCTCCTTGCCCGACACCTTCTTGAACGCGTTGATCAGCTGCTCGGTGACCTTCTTCTCCGCCCGCGCACCGATCCGGTGCACCGTGGAGATCAGCAGCTCGACCAGTGTGTCGGTAATCTCCCGCTCTCGCTCGTGCAGCAGTGTGGCCAGCAAGGTCACCCGAAGCGGTACCGGGTGCGTCCGCAGATGGGAAGGCGACTCCACCGCGGCCCGCGCCCGCCAGCCGGCCACGACCTTCGGCGCGACGTCGATGAACAGATCCGGCGGCAGGCCGACCGCCCGCACGGCCAGGAGCTTGTCGATCTCGGTGAGCATCGTCTCCAGGCTCACATTGCCCGGCGCTTCCTTGATCTTCCCCAGCACCGGCGGCCCGTCCCCGCCTTCCGTGCCGCCGCCGGGCCCGGCCTCATCGTCTTGGTCGGTGCCGACGGCCACCAGAGCCACCAACCGCTCGATACTCTCCGCGGTCAACCGAGAGGAGATCCGCGCCGTCAGCGACTCCTCGGCCGCCCGCAGCGCAGCCGCGACGATCCGGTCGCACCGGCCCAGCGTCGGTGGCTCGATACTCTCCGCGCGGCACCTCGCCAACAGCTCCACCCGGACCTGCTCGGGCCTGCGTTCCTTGTGCGCGACGCGCTCGGCCAGATACGCCGTCAGCTTCTCCGCGTCCGCGACGCTGCACTCCCGAAAGCCGAGGTGGCCCCGGACCTGCGCCCGGTGGTACTCGACCGTACAGGCCCGTCCAGTCGTATAAATCCAGCTCCGAGGCGGGAACCTGCACCTGCCGGGCGACGAACTCCACGGCCTCACCCGGTAGCTCGGCCCGGTTCCGGGGAAACCGTCCGTACTGCGTATAGAACTTCAGCAACACGGCGAAGCCCAGTCGCGTCGCACCGCGCTTGCCGGACACAAGTCCCTGCTCGTCGTTCAGCAGCGTCCAGTACTCGACCAGCTCATCCAGGTCCAACGGGGTACGGGCCACGATCGTCGATCGTCCTCGCGGGGCTTCACACACCGCAGCCGTACGGCGCCGGACTCACCCACACGGGTGACGCCCGCGCAAGATCACCGCCGTTTGCGGCTGGTGACACGGTTCTTACTGGCACCCCGAGTAGGCCGGCAGCAGGAACACCGTCAGCCACTCGCGTTCGGCAATCCGCTGCTGCATCGCCTTGGAGACGTGGGTGTTGAGTCGGTCCCACACCAGCACGATGGGCGCCTTGACCAGCTGGTGGACGCCGTCCAGGAGGGCGACGTAGTCGCGCTCGCTCATGCTGCGTCGCGTGCCCTTGCCCGCGGGGTGGGTGAGCAGGCGGTGGCACAGGCGGGTGCGGGAGCCTGGGCGCCAGGCGATCAGCCCGGCCACCGACAGGCGTCCCGAGCGCCGTCCGCTGACGGTTACGACCGGGGTGACCCCGCGCCGGCCCCAGGTGCGTCCTTTGGGCGGCCGTCGGGTGAAGCCCGCTTCGTCCTCGAAGCAGATGTAGCCCCCGCGGGCCGCCCGGGTTCTTTTACCTCCGCCCAGGTCGCCTCCTTCCAGGCGGTCACGGCCTGCTCGTCGCGCTCGGCCACCCTCCGTGCGGGCATTTGTGGGGTGAAGCCGAGCCGGCGCATCAACCTCGTTGCGCCCGAGACGCTGTAAGAACTCCTAACAGAATGCTGCAACTCGCCTTGAAATGTTGCCGTCTGATGGGACGTTAGCCTGCACATGAGAAGGGGTGAGCAGCTGCCGTGGATCGTGTCGGATGAGCTGTGGGCGCGGATCGAGCCGTTGCTTCCGGTGGTGCCGCGCCGCGTGGATCACCCGGGGCGCAGGCGTCTGGACGACCGGAAGGTGCTGTCGGGCATCCTGTTCGTGCTCTATACGGGCAT
>NZ_JBEYFS010000261.1:0-15830 GCF_040634475.1 Streptomyces sp. NPDC007095 | reverse complement strand
GCACGAGCTGGCGGCGCCGTCTTCCAGACGGGTGGTGTGTCAAAGGATTCCCTCGACTTGAACGGTCGGACCGGCGGAGGCGCGGGCGGGACGCCCGGCCCGGGTACGACTGAGGGGGTGTCCCACCCGGGCCGGGTGGGACACCCCCTCGTGCGTTGTCTTCGACTGCGGGCGCCCGCAGGGCTACTGACCCCGCGGGGCTACTGCCCCTGCTCGTCCCGGCGTCGCTGCCAGCGTTGTTCGATGCGGTCCATCATGGAGCGGCGCTGTCGGCCCTGGTGGCGGCGCGCGGCGGGTGCGCCGGGCGCGGCCGGCTGTTCACCCGGCTTGGGAGCCTTGCGCCAACCGGTGACGGCGAGCACCGCACAGCCCAGCATGACGAGAAAACCCACCACGCTGACCCAGATCTGCTTCGAGACCATTCCGGCCATGAGGAGCGCGATACCCACCAGAAAGCCCGCGACCGCCTGGTAGACCCGTCGCCGGGTGTACGTACGCAGCCCGCTTCCCTCAAGCGCTGTCGCGAACTTGGGATCTTCGGCGTACAGCGCTCGCTCCATCTGCTCGAGCATTCGCTGCTCGTGCTCCGAGAGCGGCACGGCGTCCTCCTCATCGTGCAGTCGCCGGGGCGACCGGGGGTCCCCTTCAGGATAGGCAGGGAATCGCCCCCGTGAAACCCGCCCCTCTGCGCCAATTCGCCAACCGGAACCCGCCATGGCACCCCGATTAACTGAGGCGTGCATTCCCCAGCAACCGGCCCGTCATGCCGGACGGTCTCCCTCGATCATACGGCGCCGAGCGCCCGATCGGGTGGCCTGTGGCGTACTCCATCTGCCGCCCCGCCCCTGATCAGGGGCGCAACATGAGAGGCGGCTCAACCCTCGTCGGCCCCCTGCGCCTCACCGAGCACATGAAGCTGAGTGGCCACGGAGTGGAACGCGGGGAGTTCGGCGGCCGCCGCCTCGAGCTTCAGGAGGGCCTCCACGGCGCCCGGCTCGGTGTCCACGAGGACGCCGGGGACCAGGTCCGCGAAGACCCGTACGCCGTGCACGGCGCCGACGCGCAGACCCGCGCCCTCGACGAGCGCGGTGAGCTGGTCGGCGGTGAAGCGGTGGGGTACGGGATCACCCTCGCCCCAGCGTCCGTCCGGGTCGTCGAGCGCCTGCTTGGCCTCCTTGAAGTGCCCGGCGAGGGCGCGGGCGAGCACGGCGCCGCCCAGGCCCGCCGCGAGGAGGCTGAGAACGCCCTCGGGACGCAGCGCGTCCACCACGTTGCGCACACCGTCGGCGGGGTCGTCCACGTACTCCAGGACCCCGTGGCACAGCACGACGTCGTAGCCGCCGCGGTCGACGACGTCGAAGAGACCGTGGGCGTCGCCCTGGACACCCTTGACACGGTCGGCGACCCCGGCCTCGGCGGCCCGGCGTTCCAGCGCGAACAGCGCGTTCGGGCTGGGGTCGACGACGGTGACACGGTGGCCGAGGCGGGCCACGGGCACCGCGAAGTTGCCGCTGCCGCCTCCGGTGTCGAGGACGTCCAGTGACTCCCGCCCCGTGGCCTTGACCCGGCGGTCGAGAGCGTCCTTGAGGACCTCCCACACCACGGCGGTACGGAGAGAAGCGCGGGGGCGCGTCGGGTCCGGCACGGCAGTTGACTCCTCGGAGCGGCACCGCCTCTTGCGCGGCGGAGCGATCGGGGGGCCTCCCGGCAGGAGGCTTCAGGCGCCTCCACCCTATTGCCTCCGCCGTCGTACCCGACCCTCCGTCTCACCCGGCGGATCACGCGTCGGATCACGCGTCGGATCACCCCGCGGATCACGGGGTCAGCCCGCGTCCGGGACCTCCCTGTCCTCCCTGCCGCCGTCCCCCTCCTCGCCGTTCCGACGGGGCTGGGGCAGTACGGGTTGCAGCACCAGCATCCGCTCGACGATGCGCAGGAACATCGCCACGTCCCGTATCAGGTCGTCGGCGTCGCGGGTGCCGGCCGCGCCCCGGATGCCCGCCTCGGCGCGGGCGCGCCGGTCGGCTCCGGAGGCGAACAGGGCGCTCCACTCGGTGAGTTCGGGGGCGATCTCGGGGAGCACTTCCCAGGCGCTCCGGATGCGGGCGCGGCGTCGGGGTGAGGGCTCCGGGCGGCCCCGTGCGGCAAGGACGGCGGCGGCGGTGCGCAGGGCCGCCAAGTGCGCCGTCGCGTAGCGCTCATTGGGTGTTTCCAGGGCGGTCGCCTCGTCGAGGCCGGCGCGGGCCTGGGCGAGCAGGTCGAGGGCGGCGGGCGGGGCCGTGGCCCGGCGGAGCACGGGGTGTACGTCGCTCGCCGGGCCGGTCAGTGAGGGGGCAGGGCCGGTGGCGCGGCGCCGGTGGGCGGCTGCTGCGGAAGAGGTGGCCATGACGAACCTCCTGTCGTCTGTGTGACGGCACTGTGGCCGTATGTGCCCATCGTGAGGTATGGCACTGACAATCCGTTCTGACCTGGGCCTTTGCTTCGATCGAGAGTTCGGGTTAGTTTTTGCACTGACCAGTCAGTTCAAAAATGTTCAGGGGATGGGGATGCTGTGGACGGTCCGCGCGGACTCGGTGTCACGGCCAGGGACTTCGGACTCGAGGGCCCGCGCGGCTGGGCGTTCCGCGGGGTCGGTGTCGATGCGCAGCCCGGCTCACTGATCGCGGTCGAGGGGCCGTCCGGCTCCGGCCGTACGTGCCTGCTGCTCGCGCTCACGGGCCGGATGCGGTCCACCGAGGGGACGGCCACCGTGGGCGGGGCGGCGCTGCCGCGGCAGATGACCGCGGTGCGTCGCGCCAGCGCGCTCGCCCATGTCCCGGGTGTCATCGACCTGGACCCCACCCTGACCGTCGGGGAGCACCTGCTCGAACGGGCGCTGCTGCAGCGGCGGTTCGGGGGGTGCCTGAAGGACTCCCTGCGCGGGCCGCTGCGTCCGCGAGCCGGACGGACGGCCGAGGGGAAACTGCGGATCGACTCCGCACTGGCCGCCGCCGGGCTGGACCGGGAGGCCCTGCCCAAGGGCTCCCGGACCGCCGTACGTGACCTGGAGCGGCTCGAAGCCCTGCGGCTGTCCGTCGCGTTGGCCCTCGTCGGCCGCCCGGGGCTGCTCGGCGTCGACGACACCGACCTCAAGTTGTCGGATGCAGAACGGGCCGAGACCTGGGCCCTGTTCAAGTCGATCGCCCAGTCGGGCACCACGGTCGTGGCGGTGTGCAGCGAGGCTCCCGAGGGGGCCGTCCTCGTGTCCACCCGCCCGACCGGCCACACCAGCGAGACCGACGACAAGGAGACGGCCGATGCGCTCGCCGATACTGGCCGTTCTTGAACTCAGGCGCTTCGGCCGGGGCAAACTCCCGCGCGCCGCGCTGGCCGCGCTCCTGTTGCTGCCGCTGCTGTACGGCGCCCTCTACCTGTGGTCGTTCTGGGACCCGTACGGCCGGCTGGACCGCATCCCCGTGGCGCTCGTGAACGACGACAAGGGGGCGAGCGTCGCGGGCAAGAAGCTCTCGGCGGGCGAGGACATCACCAAGGGGCTGCGCGACAGCGACACCTTCGAGTGGCACGAGGTGAGCGCGGCCGAGGCCCGCCGGGGCATCGAGGACGGCACGTACTACCTGTCGCTGACCATGCCGTCCGACTTCAGCCGGAGGATCGCCTCCAGCTCCGGACAGGCGCCGGAGACGGGCGCTCTCCAGGTGCGTACGAACGACGCGAACAACTACATCGTCGGGCAGATCTCACGGACGGTGTTCGGCGAGGTGCGCACGGCGGCGTCCACGAAGGCCTCCCGGTCGTTCCTCGACAAGATCTTCATCTCGTTCTCGGACATCCACGGGGCGACCGAGAAGGCCGCCAAGGGGGCCGACGAACTCAGCGGTGGGATCGGCAGGGCCCGGAAGGGCTCCGAGGACCTCGCCGACGGCCTGAAGGACGCCAAGGAGGGCAGTGGCAAGCTCTCCGGGGGCCTGCGAAAGCTCGACAAGGGCGCCGGCGACCTGGCGGACGGCTCGCGGCAGGTCGCCGACGGCACGGGGGCGCTGGCCGACAAGGTCAACGGGGTCGCGGACAAGGTGGGCCCCTTCCTGAAGGACAACGAGAAGTCGATCGGCGACACGGCCCGGCTCGTCGCCGACTCCGCCGCGGGGATCCGCCACAACCTCGACACGCTGGTGAAGACGGCCCCGGCCGCCGCCAAGGGCGCCCGTACGGCGTCCGACGCGCTGAACGCCGTCTACAGGGCACGTTGCCAGACCCTGCCGTTGCCCGACGCCGCGTGCCCCGACCTGAAGAAGGCCCAGCAGGCGGCCGCGGACGTGGCCGAGGTCGCCGACGACGTGAACACGCTCATCGGCGACCAGAACGGCGATCTCGACCGGCTCGACAAAAACCTGGGCACCCTCCAGAAGCAGGCCCAGGCCCTCGCCGACCGCTCGCCGCACCTTTCCGAAGACCTCGCGGACGCCGTCTCCAAAGTCAACAAACTGAACGAGGGCGCCGAAAAGGTCGCCGCGGGGGCCAAGAAACTGCGCACGGGGCTCGGAACGGCCAAGACAGGCGCGGCGGACCTCGACACGGGTGTCGGCAAGCTGAAGACGGGCGCGAGCACCCTCGACGAGGGCATGTACAAGCTCGTCGGCGGCTCGGGGCAACTCGCCGGCGGACTGCACGACGGCGCCGGGCAGATCCCCGACTACGACCGGCAGGACCGCGACCTGCGCACCCAGGTCATGGCAGACCCGGTGAAGCTCGCCTCCAAGGACCTGCACAAGGCGCCCAACTACGGCACCGGCTTCGCCCCGTACTTCATCCCGCTGTCCTTGTGGGTGGGCGCGATGGTGGCGTACATGCTGATCCAGCCGCTGAACCGGCGCGCGCTCGCGGTGGGTGCCTCGGCCTGGCGCATCACGCTGGCGGGCTGGCTGCCGGTGGCCGCCCTGGGCGTGCTCCAGACGGTGGCCCTGATGTCCGTGCTGCACTGGGCGATCGGCCTGGAGATGGTGCGGGCGGCCGGGACCGTCGGCTTCCTGTGCCTGGTGACGGCGTGCTTCGCGGCGCTCGTGCAGTGGCTGAACGCACGCTTCGGAGCGGCGGGCCGGATCCTCGTACTCGCCCTCCTGATGCTCCAGCTGACCTCGGCGGGCGGCACGTACCCCGTCCAGACCAGTCCGGGCTTCTTCAACGCGATCCACCCCTTCTTGCCGATGAGTTACGTCGTCGAGGCCCTCCGCAGGCTCATCACGGGCGGCGGTCTCGGACCGGTCTGGGAGGCGTGCGCCGTCCTGACGGCGTTCACCGCGGGCGCGCTCGCGCTCACCGCCCTGTCGGCACACCGCAAGCAGGTGTGGACCCTCGACCGTCTGCACCCCGAGCTGAGCCTGTGACAATCAGGGCCATGGAAAGCAGCAGCACCACGGCAGGCGGCGGCCGTCGCGAGGCGACCCGGCAGAAGCTCTACGAGGCGGCGGTCACCCTCATCGCGGAACAGGGGTTCTCCGCCACCACCGTGGACGAGATCGCCGAGCGGGCCGGGGTCGCGAAAGGCACCGTCTACTACAACTTCGCGAGCAAGTCCGTCCTCTTCGAGGAGTTGCTGCGGCACGGCGTGGGACTCCTCACCGCCTCCCTGCGGGAGGCCGCCGAGCGCACCGAGCGGGACGGCGGCACCAAGGTCGACGCACTGGACGCGATGATCAGGGCCGGGCTCGCCTTCATCAACCGCTACCCGGCCTTCACCCAGCTCTACGTGGCCGAGCTGTGGCGCACCAACCGGGCCTGGCAGTCCACGCTCATGGTGGTCCGGCAGGAAGCGGTCGCGGTCGTCGAGCGTGTGCTGCGCGAAGGGGTGGCGAACGGCGAGCTCAGCGACGAGATCGACATTCCGCTGACGGCCGCCGCGCTGGTCGGGATGGTCCTGGTGGCCGCCCTGGACTGGCAGGCCTTCCAGCCGGAGCGTTCCCTGGACGATGTCCACGCGGCGCTGTCGCGGCTGCTCCAGGGACGCGTGAGCGGCAGCCGGTGAGCTGACAGGGCTCGCTACGGAGCCGGAAACGGAGCACGGCGAAGCGCCGGTTCGAGGTGGCCGCGTCCCCCGCGGGCCACCTCGAACCGGCGCTTGGCCGTGCTCCCCCGTACTCCCCCGTTGGGCCCCCGTTCGGTCGTCCCCCGGGTTCCCCCGTGCCTCACTCCCGCCGACGGAGTCGGCGGAAGGAGCGGCCAAGGGCGCGAGGACCGTTCCGCCGCCCCGTGTCGGCGGTACCGGAGCCGCGCCCCTTTCCGTGCCTCCACTCTCTCTTTCGCGCAGGTCGGGCCCCATCCGCGCGCGTACTCATCTCACTCACTAGGTACGGATACTCAGTCGTACGCACTCATGCCCAGGACGGGCCGTCGTCGACTGGTTACGATCGCGTCCGTGTCCGTACTCCCCCTGGTCTTCACCAGCGGCTGGGCCAGTGGCATCAACGCGTACGCGGTGGTGCTGCTCCTCGGCATCTTCGGAGCGACCGGTCTGAGCGACGAGGTCCCTGAGTCCCTTCAGCGCCCTGAGATCCTGATCGCAGCGGGCGTTCTCTTCCTGTGCGAGGCGGTCGCCGACAAGATCCCGTACGTGGACTCGGTGTGGGACTCGGTGCACACCGTGATCCGCCCGGTGGCGGGGGCGTGGGTCGGCGCCCTGCTCGCCGGGCAGAGCGGTTCGCTCTCCGATCTGGCGGCGGGCGCGATCGGCGGTTCGACGGCGTTGGCGAGCCACACGGTCAAGGCCGGGACACGGATGGCGATCAACACCTCGCCGGAGCCGTTCAGCAACCTCATCATGAGCACCGCCGAGGATCTCGGGGTCGCGGGGATCCTGACCTTCGCGATGTTCCACCCCGAGGCCGCGGCGATCATCGCGGGCGTGCTGCTGCTCGCGGGGCTGCTGGCGCTCTTCTTCCTCATCTCGCGGATCCGCCGGTTCCTGCGCCGCAGGGCCCAGCGCCGGGAGGAGAGACGCCTGGCCGAGCGGGTGGGACAGCCACCCGACTGAGCACCGCGGGCCGGGTTGTCAGTGGCGGCCGATAAAGTCGCTGGCATGGGACGGATTGCGGTGATCGGCGCCGGGATGGGCGCGATGGCGGCCGCCGCCCGGCTGGCCGTCGCGGGCCACCGGGTGGTGGTGTACGAGCGCGCGGCGACGTACGGCGGGGCGGTGCGCCGCTTCGAGCGCGACGGCTTCGTGTTCGACACAGGCCCGGGACTGCTCCCGCTGCCCGCGGTCTACCGCGATCTGTTCGTCAAGACGGGCAAGGAGCCGCTGGAGGCGTGCGTCGAGCTGGTCCAGGTGGACCCGTCCTCGCGCCATGTCTTCGCCGACGGCACAGAGGTCGGTCTGCCGAACGCCTCGCGCGCGGGCGTCGTCACCGCCCTCGACGAGGCCCTCGGGGCGGGCGCGGGCGCACGGTGGGGCGACTTCCTGGTGCGGGCACGCGAGGCCTGGGACCGCACCCGCAGGCCGCTCCTGGAGGAGCCGCTGTGGCCGAACTGGTCGGTGCTCGCCGAGCGTGAGCCCTACCCCTCGGTGCCGCACAAGAAGCTGCTGCGCACCCGCCGCGCCACGACCCTCGCCGAGGTCGGCGCCTGGGAGTTGCGCGACCCGCGCCTCACGGCCCTGCTGGAGAGTCACGCCCTCGCCCACGGGCTCGATCCGCGCGTCACCCCGGCGAGCGCCGCCGTGCTGCCGTACATGGAGCACGCCTTCGGCACCTGGTATGTGCGCGGTGGCATAAGGGAGTTGGCGCGCGCGGTGTACGAGCGGTGCGTGGCCCGGAGGGTCGAGTTCGTCTTCGGTGCCGAGGTCACCGGGATCGTCGAGAAGGACGGCCGGGCGGCGGGCGTGGAGCTGGCCGACAGTACGGTTTCTGAGGCGGACCACGTCGTGGCGGGCGTGGATCCCGTACGGCTCAAGGGCCTGACAGAGCATCTGCTCCAGGACGAGGGCGATGTTCGGCCCGACACCGTGACGGCGCGGCCCGGGCGGTTCACCGTACTGCTGGCCCTGCACGGCGCGCGGGAAGCCGGTGCGGCGCACCGCACCATCGTGCACACACCCGACCGGAGCGCCGAGCTGGACTCCCTGCACTCGGTCCCCGACGACCGGATCCGGCCCACGGTGACCGTGCTGCGGCCGGACGACCCGGCACTGTGGCCCGACCGGGACCACGAGGCCGTAGTCGTCTCCGCCGTGGCACCGGCCGAGGGCGAATGGACGCTCGACGACACGGCCGAGCGGTTCGCCGCACGCATGCTCTCCGCCGCCGAAACCGCCGTCCCCGGACTGTCCGAGCGCCTCATATGGCGCGAGGTGTTCACTCCCGACCACATCGAGGAGGAGACGGGAGCCGCGTACGGAGCCGTGCCCGCCCCCGCGCTCGCCGGTGGCGGCGGCCGCTTTCTGCACCCGGGCAATACCACCCGGCTCCCCGGGCTGTATCTCGTGGGCGGCTGGGCCCACCCGGGCGGTGGCCTCCCGCACGCGGGCATGTCGGGCGCCCTGGTGTCCGGACTGATCGTGGAGGGACCGCAGTTCCGGGGCTCTCAGTGAGCGCACCGGCGCGCCGAAGACCGCCCGGGGAGGGCGGCCCTCAGTACCGGTACTGCTCGTCGTATCCGGTGCCGTTGGCGTTTCCGGTGCCGTTGGCGTTGCCGTTGCCCTGGTACGGGTAAGGCTGCTCCGGCGGGAGTTCGCCGCCGTAGGGGTCGTCGGTGCTGCGCTGCTGCGGGACCCAGACACCGCCGGCCGGGGTCTCGCCGGCGTAGCCGCCGGTGGCGTACTGGTCCTGGCCGTAGGCCTGTTGCTGCGCGTACTGCTGGTCGCCGCCGCCGTAGGTCGTGTCGTACGAGGCGCCGCTGTAGGTCTGCGTGCCGATGTACGGGTCGGAGTAGGCCGCGTACTGCTGCTGGCCGTTGTCGTAGCCGTACTGCTGCTGGTCGTACCCGGTCGAGTAGCCGTCGTACGCGTAGGCCTGCTGGTCCTGGGACTGGGCCGCGGCGGCGTAGGACTGGTCGGTGGCGGCCGCGTAGGCGGTGCCGCTGTAGACGCCGTAGGAGCCGGTGTCGTCGGGCAGGGGCTGGGGCTCGTACACGGCGGTGGTCTCGGCGGCCGTCAGGTCGCCGGAGCCGGGCGGCATGAACCGGTCGGAGTGCGCGGGCGAGAACACGTCGTCCTCGCGGGTGAAGTCGTCGTCCTGGGAATACGCCGCGCCTCGGGCCGTTCCTTCGGCCCTGGCCTCGGCTCCCTCGGCCGTTTCGAGGTCGGAGACCTCCAGCGCCGGGTCCTGGTGGTCCTCACCGCGGCGTCGTTTGCTCTTGCCGAAGGCCTTGCCGGCGCCGCTGTCGGCGCCCTGCCGGTTGCCCACGGCCCAGCCCTCCGCGAAACCACGGCGGAACGACAGGGTGACGTACGTCTGGCCGACCGCGAAGGCCGCCGCGCCGAGCCCGATGACGATCACGGAGGGGATCAGCACTCCGAAGACGACACCGAGGAAGCCCACGAATGCGAGCAGGCGCCAGCGCAACCGCGCCTTGTACTGCAGCAGGACCTCGCCGAGCAGCCACAGCGCGACGATGCCGAACGCGATATAGAGGACCGTCCAGCCCATGTACGCCCCTCTCCCAGTGGCCGCTACGCAGTCTGTCGTACGTGGGTGCGACCGGTCTAGGCCTGCTGCGGGTGGTGCAGGCCCAGATTCTCGTAGATTTCCAGCGTCGCCGTCGAGTTGTTGAGCGTGATGAAGTGAAGTCCGGGGACTCCCTCGTCCAGCAGTCTCGCGCAGAACTCCGTCGCGAACTCGATGCCAATGGAGCGTACAGCCGCCGGATCGTCTTTGGCTGTGAGGATCCGCTCTTTCAGGACGTCCGGGAACGAAGCGTTGCTGAGCTTCGGAAGTCGTTCCAGCATCTTCACACTCGTCACCGGCATGACCTCCGGGATGACCGGTGTCGTACAGCCGGCCGCCACCACCCGGTCACGCAGGCGCAGATACGACTCGGGCTGGAAGAACATCTGGGTGATCGCGTAGTCCGCGCCGGCCCGGCACTTGTCGACGAAGTGCGCGACGTCCACGTCCCAGTCCGCGGAGCGGGGGTGCATCTCGGGGAAGGCGGCGACGCCGACACAGAAGTCGCCGGACTCCTTGATGAGACGGACGAGTTCGGCGGCGTAGGTCAGGCCCCGGGGGTGGGGGACCCAGTCGCCCATCGGGTCGCCGGGCGGGTCGCCGCGGACCGCGAGCATGTTCCGGATGCCGGCGTCGGCGTACTGGCCGATGATGTTGCGCAGTTCGGCGATGGAGTGGTTGACCGCGGTGAGGTGGGCGACCGGGGTGAGCGTCGTGTCGGCGACGATCTGCTCGGTCTCCTTGACCGTGCCCGCGCGGGTGGAGCCACCGGCACCGTAGGTGACGGAGACGAAGTCGGGGGCGACGGCCTCGACGCGACGCAGCGCGTTCCACAGGTTCCGCTCGCCCTTGGGGGTTTTCGGCGCGGAGAACTCGAACGAGTAGGTCGCCTTGCCGGTGGCGAGCATGTCGCGCACGGTGCGTGCGCGATCAGTCCTGGTGGAAGCAGATCCGAGGGCCATACCCGCAGGTTAGTCAGGGGGCGGCGGTCTCCCAACCGAACCGACGCCAATTGTCCGATTTGTCGACTTCTTGTCCACCCCTCGGACACCTGTGGGACAACCGGTCCAACCGTCGACCGGACCATCGACGCGCCCGCTGTGCCTGACGCAGCCGCCGCTTACGCCTGACGCAGCCGCTTGGCGAATTCTCCCGCCGCCGCGCCGGGATCCGCCGCCTCGGTGATCGCCCGTACGACGACGACGCGGCGGGCGCCCGCCTCCAGTACCTCGTCGAGGTTGCCGAGGTCGATGCCGCCGATGGCGAACCAGGGGCGGTCGGTGGCGAGGGAGGCCGTGTATCGGACCAGGCCGAGGCCCGGGGCGTGGCGGCCGGGCTTGGTGGGGGTGGGCCAGCAGGGGCCGGTGCAGAAGTAGTCCACGCCTTCCTGGACGGCGGCGGCCGCCGCCTCGGACTCGGCGTGCGTGGAGCGGCCCATCAGGACCTCGTCGCCGAGGATCGCGCGGGCGGCGGGGACCGGGAGATCGCCCTGGCCCAGGTGGAGTACGTCGGCGCCGATGGCATGGGCGACGTCCGCGCGGTCGTTGACCGCGAGGAGCTTGCCGTGGCGGGCGCAGGCGTCCGCGAAGACCTGGAGGTGCTCCAGCTCCTCGGCGGCCTCCATGCCCTTGTCACGCAGCTGCACGATGTCGACGCCGCCTGCCAGGACCGCGTCCAGGAACTCGGCGAGGTCGCCCTGTCGCTTGCGGGCGTCCGTGCAGAGGTAGACGCGGGCGTCGGCGAGGCGGGTGCGGGCGGCGTTCTCGGGCATGCGTGTATCCCCCGTGGTGCGGTGCGTACGGCTGTCGTACGCACCCTACGGACGTGATGCGGTGCGTACGGACCGCGGCGGCCGGGGTGGTCCGGGGCCGGCCGTGGTCCGTACGCCGGACGGTCGGTCGAATCAGACGGCGAGCGCCTGGGCGCGGCGCTTCACCTCCGTGCCGCGATTCTCGCTCAGAGCCTGCGCGGGGGTGCCGGGCAGGCTCGGGTCGGGGGTGAAGAGCCACTCGAGCATCTCTTCGTCGGAGAAGCCGTCGTCCCGCAGGAGCGTCAAGGTACCGGCCAGGCCCTTGACGACCTTCTGCTCGTTCCCGTCGATGAAGGCGGCGGGGACGTGCAGCGCGCGGTTCTCACCACGGCGTACGGCGATCAGCTGGCCCTCCTTGACCAGCTGCCGGACGCGGGTCACCTCGACGCCGAGCTGTTCGGCGATGTCGGGGAGGGTGAGCCAGGCAGGGACGAGAGCATCGATCTTTGCGTCAATCTCGGTCACGGGACAAGCCTGCCATCCCGGACTGACACTCGGTACCCGAGCGCCCCCCGGACCGCCGTCCGGGCGACGGAAACCCGGCGGTCATGCCGTGGCGTCCTTCAGAGGGCGGGACGGGTCGGCCAGGATGTCCGGGTTCATGGGCATGCCTGCCTCGATCAGGCGGCGGCCCTGGGCCAGGTCACGGGGACGCCCCACGGCCAGGAGTGCGACGAGGCGGCTCTCGCGGAGCCAGCAGACCGTCCAGGCCGCGCCCGACGGGTCGCCCCGCCAGATGGTCGAATCGGCGGGGGCGTGATGGCCGACGTACTGGACGAAGCGGCCGAACTGCTCCGACCAGAAGTACGGGACCGGGTCGTACGCCGCCGGGGCCTCGCCGATGATGTTCGCCGCGACCGTGCGCGGCGCCTGGAGGGCGTTGTCCCAGTGGTGGACGAGGAGGCGCTCCTCGTAGCGGCCCGACGGGAAGGAGGCGCAGTCGCCAACCGCGTAGATGTCCGGCACGGAGGTGCGCAGGTGGCTGTCGGCCACCACCTCCCGGTGGGCGCCGAGCTCGACGCCGGAGCCGGCCAGCCAGGCGGTGGCGGGGCGCGCGCCGATACCGACGACCACGGCACCCGCCGGCACCCGCGAGCCGTCGTCGAGGACCACCGCACCGGGCTCGACACGCTCCACGCGCGCGTGGGTGCGCAGCGACGCGCCGCTGTCCGCGTACCAGGCGGTCATCGGCGCGGCCACCTCCGCGGGCAGCGCCCCGGCCAGCGGCCGGTCGGCGGCCTCGACGACCGTGACCGCGCACCCGGCCTCGCGCGCCGCCGTCGCGAACTCCGCGCCGATCCAGCCCGCCCCGACGACCACGATGTCGTGCTGCTGGGCGAGCACGGGGCGCAGTCGCTCGGCGTCGTCCAGGGTCCGCAGCAGATGGACGCCGGGGACGCCCTGTGCGCCGGGCAGCTGGATCGGTTCCGCGCCGGTCGCGAGGACCAGGACGTCGTACGGCACCGGTCCTGCCTCGGTGTCCAGCTCGTGGTCTGCGGGGCGCAGGCCCAGCGCCTCGCAGCCGAGTCGCAGTTCGATGCCCAGCGCCTCGAAGTCGATGTCGAAGGCGGAGCCCTCGGCCTTGCCGAGCAGCACCGCCTTGGACAGGGGTGGCCGGTCGTACGGCTGGTGCGGCTCGGCGCCGATCAGCGTCACGTCCCCGGTGAAACCCTGTTCCCGCAGGGCGACCGCCGTCTGCACGCCGGCCATGCCCGCGCCCACGATGACGACCCGCCGTGCCGTACGCCCCTGCGTCCGCACCTGTGCCCGCGTCTGCTCGCTCACCTGATCACCATAGACAACTGACAATCTGTCAGTCAGGGGACGTGCGCAGTGACCTGTTCCACAACGGATCTCGCCGTCCTGCTCGTCGTACGCGGACCGCGTGCGCGTACCGACCCGCGAACGGGCTCTGGACGGAGGCTCCCTTACTGAGACATACGGCAGCGGGCTAGGGTGGCGAACGTAAAGCACTCGCGGGAGCCCGGACGCACCGGGCTGAGAGGGAGGCTGGCGGCCTCCGACCGTACGAACCTGATCCGGGTCATGCCGGCGAAGGGAGGGGCTGGACGCCCATGTCGCCTACGCGTACACCTGCACGTTCATCGGATGCGCCGTCATCGGACGCACGTACCTCGGACGTCCTCGTCATCGGGGGCGGGATCATCGGTCTCGTGACCGCCTGGCGGGCCGCGCAGCGCGGGTTCACCGTCGCGGTCGTGGACCCCGAGCCGGGCGGCGGAGCGGCACGGGTGGCCGCCGGAATGCTCGCCGCCGTCACCGAGCTGCACTACGGCGAGCAGACCCTGCTGGGCCTGAACCTCGCCTCCGCGCGCCGCTATCCCGACTTCGCCGCCGAACTCACCGAGGCGAGCGGCCAGGACCTCGGCTACCGCCGGTGCGGCACGCTGGCCGTCGCCATGGACGCCGACGACCGGGCCCACCTGCGCGAACTGCATGCCTTGCAACACCGCTCGGGGCTCGAATCGGAGTGGCTCAGCGGCCGGGAGTGCCGCCGTCTGGAGCCGATGCTCGCGCCGGGCGTGCGCGGCGGGCTGCGGGTCGACAAAGACCACCAGATCGACCCGCGCCGACTCGCGAAGGCCCTGGTCACGGCATGCGAGCGGGCCGGAGTGAAGTTCCACCGGACGTGGGCGGAGCGCCTGACCGTCGTACGGGACCGGGCCGCCGGGGTCGTCACGACGGACGGTGAACAGCTGGCGGCGGGGCAGGTGGTACTCGCGGCCGGGAGCCTCAGCGGGAAGCTCCCGGGCGTGCCCGCCGACGTACTGCCGCCCGTACGGCCCGTGAAGGGTCAGGTGCTGCGGCTGACCGTGCCGAAGCGGTACGCCCCGTTCCTGAGCCGGACCGTGCGGGCCGTGGTGCGCGGCAGCCAGGTCTATCTGGTGCCGCGGGAGAACGGTGAGCTCGTCGTGGGCGCCACCAGCGAGGAGCTGGGCTGGGACACGACGGTGACCGCGGGCGGGGTCTACGAGCTGCTGCGCGACGCCCATGAGCTGGTGCCCGGGATCACCGAGCTGCCGCTCACCGAGACGCGCGCGGGCCTGCGGCCGGGGTCGCCCGACAACGCGCCACTGCTCGGCCCGACCGCGCTCGACGGGCTGCTGCTGGCCACCGGGCACTACCGCAACGGCGTCCTGCTCACGCCCGTCACCGGGGACGCCATGGCGCACGTCCTGACCACCGGCGAGCTTCCGGAAGAGGCCCGCCCCTTCACCCCCGGGCGCTTCAGCACAGCACTCACGGAGCAGACCGTATGAACATCTTCGTCAACGGAGAGCGACGGCTCGTCGCCGCCGACACGGCCCTCGACACGCTCGTCGCCACCCTCACCGTCGCGCCCTCCGGCGTCGCCGCCGCGCTCAACGAAACCGTTGTCCCGCGCACGCAGTGGTCGTCCACGGCCCTCTCCGAGGGAGACCGCGTCGAAGTCCTCACCGCAGTCCAAGGAGGCTGAACCATGGCCGACGACCCGTTTGTCCTCGGAGGTACGTCCTTCTCGTCCCGGCTGATCATGGGTACGGGGGGTGCGCC
This sequence comes from Streptomyces sp. NPDC007095, assembly GCF_040634475.1. NCBI lineage: Bacteria > Bacillati > Actinomycetota > Actinomycetes > Kitasatosporales > Streptomycetaceae > Streptomyces > Streptomyces sp. NPDC007095. The sequence goes on along the minus strand of NZ_JBEYFS010000261.1, from coordinate 812 downwards.
CAGCCTCGACGTCCTGGAGCGGTCGCTCGTGGCGTCCGGCACGGAGCTGACGACGGTCGCGATGCGGCGGGTGAATCCCTCGGCGCACGGCTCGGTGCTGTCCGTGCTCGACAGGCTGGGCATCCGGGTGCTGCCGAACACGGCGGGGTGCTTCACCGCGGGCGAGGCCGTGCTGACCGCGCGGCTCGCGCGGGAGGCGCTCGGTACGGAGCTGATCAAGCTGGAGGTCATCGCCGACGAGCGGACCCTGTTGCCGGATCCGATCGAATTGCTGGACGCCGCCGAGACGCTGGTCGACGACGGTTTCACGGTGCTGCCGTACACCAACGACGATCCTGTGCTCGCGCGGAAGCTGGAGGACGTGGGCTGCGCGGCGGTCATGCCGCTCGGGTCGCCCATCGGGTCCGGTCTCGGCATCCGCAATCCGCACAACTTCCAGTTGATCGTGGAGCACGCGCGCGTGCCGGTGATTCTGGACGCGGGGGCCGGTACGGCGTCGGACGCGGCGTTCGCGATGGAGCTGGGGTGTGCGGGCGTCATGCTGGCGTCGGCCGTGACCCGGGCGCAGGAGCCGGTGCTGATGGCCGAGGGCATGAAGCACGCGGTGGAAGCCGGGCGGCTTGCCTGGCGTGCCGGGCGGATTCCCCGGCGGCACTTCGCCTCCGCGTCGTCTCCTGCGGAGGGGCTGGCGCGGTTGGATCCTGAGCGTCCTGCTTTCTAGTAGACTGTCGCAGCTAATTCCTGGGATAGAGGTGGCGCAGTTTGATGCGTGCGTCGTGGGTGGTGAACTGCCAGTCCACCTGACGTTGGTC